>CAKNAO010000001.1:0-1522 GCA_929200685.1 uncultured bacterium
ATGTATTTCTACAAAATTTTTAATAGTTTTTTTAGAAGTTAAAAAAGGTGCAGAAACTAAAATATTATTTTCTTTAATTTTTAAATACATATGTTTATTTTTAGTATATTTTAATATAACTTTATATATTTTATTATTTACATAAAAAGACAATGTTTTCATTAAAATATTATATAAAAAATAACATTAATCTAATTTTATTAATTAAATATAAAAAAATATTTTTTAAATCATTAAAATCACATTATTTTGTATTTTTTAAAATTTAAATTATAGTAATTATAATTGAATATATTGTAAAAGATATACTAATTGATAATGAAGAAAAAAAATAAATTGCTGAATCTTTCTTTTTATTTTCATTATTTCAATATCTAAATGTTAATCAAAAAATATTTAAACAAAAATAAATTATTGATGATATTGAAAATGAATTTATTAAACTACGATTTATATGAAATTTTGAAACAAAAAAGAAAATTCAAAAAAAAACAAAAAGAATTAACAATAAAAATAATGATTTATTTTCAAAAATTATATCCATTAAATTTTTCTTTTTGTTTTTTTTATTAATTTTAAACTACCTTTTTTTTAATAATAGTTTTTTTGTGATTTTAATTGGTTTTGTGATTTTTTTATTAGTTCATTTATTAAATTGATTTAATGTTGCTAGTACTTCATGTCCAATATTTACTAAATGATAATCAAATTCATTTGTTTTTAATTCATCTAAATACTCTTCATTAAATGATCGGGCAATAAATTTAGTATTAGCATTTGAAATTTTTGGAATAGCATCAAGTAGTTGCTTTGTATAAGGATGTATAGGGTTTTTAAAAATTTTTCTTGAAACTCCTCTTTCAACAACTCTTCCTAAATGAAGGATTTGAAGTGAATCTGCAATATGTTCAACCATTGAAAGATCATGAGCAATAAAAATCATTGCAACACCATGTTGAACTATAAGTTTTTTAAGCATATTAACAATTTGGGCTTGAATTGAAACATCAAGTGAAGCAATTGGTTCATCAGCAATAATTATTTTAGGTTTAGCAATTAAAGCTCTTGCAATAGCAATTCTTTGACGTTGTCCTCCTGAAAATTCATGAGGATATCTATAAGCATGCTCTGCTTTTAAACCAACTTCTTTTAATAAAGTTTGAATAGTTTTATTAACTAATAATTTTTTAATTTTTCTTTTTGATAGAAAAGTAATTGGTTTAATAGTTAACTCTCTCATAATAAAAAATTGTTTATTAATAAGAACATTTTCAATATCAAATGCTGAATTATTTTTATTATTTTTATCTAGAATTGTTTCATATTCTTGAAGTAAAATTTCTCATTTATTAGCAAGTTTTTTATCTTTATTTTTTTCAAATTCATTAATTTTATTAATTAGAGTTTTTTTAATTTTCTTAGTTATATTTTTAAATAAAAAATTTCCTTTTTTATGTAGATTTTTATATTCATTTTTCAAATCAAAAATAATATTTTTTCTTTCATGAGCAATTTCATCAAA
>CAKNAO010000001.1:1551-26199 GCA_929200685.1 uncultured bacterium
TTTTTGATTGGATAATCATTCTTTTTCAAAATTTAAATATTCATTTTTTGCTAAATTTAATTGATTTTTTGATTCATGAATTTCTTTTTTATGTTTTCGTTTATAACTTTTAAATTCATCAATTAAAGCTTCATTTTTTAATTTTTTACCTTTTAATAATTCAATATTATTAATAATTTGATTTAATTCAGATTTATTAATTGAGTCTTTTGAAAAATTATCTAATTTTTCAAGAATTAATTTTGCTTCATTAATATGATTTGTTTTATCAATTTTAATTAATGTTTCTCTTAATTTCTCTGAATTTGTAATTCATAATAAAAATTCAAAATATTTTTCAATTAATAATCTTTTTTCTTTATTTAAAGAGTATAAATATTCCAATTCTTCAATTTTTTCTGCTTCAAAAATATCAATGATATCAAGTTTAATTTTTTTATTTCTTGTTTTATATTTTTTAATATCATTAAATAAAATTTTTTTCTTTTCTTTTTTTAGAAATTTAACAAGATTTTTAAGTTTTTTAATTTCAAGATGAATTTCTTTATTTTTTTTAGCATATTCTTTATCTAAATTAACTTCTTTATTAAAAACATTAATTGCTTTTTTTAGTTTTAGTTCATCTTTAGGAAGTTTATTTTTTTTATAATTTTGTTCTTGTTTTTTATAATTATTAAAAATTTGATCAAGAATTTTTATTGAATAAGAAAGAATTTTTTCATTTGTTTTAAATCTTTTTTCAAATGTTGATGAATTAAAAATTGAAATAAATTCATGAAATTCATTTGGAGATTCAAATTCAATTTTTTGAGAATTTAAAACTTCAATTAATTCTTTATAAAATTTAATTAATGTTTCATATTCATGTTTTTGATTATCAAATTCACCTTTTAATTGTGAATTTAAAAAATTATATTTAAAAACTCTTCTCGTTTCTTTTAAATTATCAAGTAATTTTTTTTCATTTGCTTTTAATTGACCTGAAGTAGAAAGAGCTTCTTTAAGAATTGAATAAACATTCATTTTATCATTTAGTGATGAATATGGATCTTGAAAAATCATTTGAACATTTGAAGTTAAATGTTTTCTTGTTTTTTTTGAAATTCTTTTGCCAGAAACATCAATTCCATTAACAACAATATTTCCATAATAATCTTCAACTAATTTAACAATAGATCTAGCAATTGTAGTTTTACCTGAACCAGATTCACCAATTATTCCAATTGTTTCACCTTCATGCAAATCAAACGAAACTTTATCAACCGCTTTTATAACATTTTTATTATTAACAAAATATTTTTCTAAATTTTTAATTTGTATAATTTTTTTATTTTTTTTCATTATTTAAAAACTCCTTTAAAAATTTTTATTTTATCAGTAGTAATTTTTGGCATTTTAACTTTGGGTGCCTTTGGATGAAGCAATCATGTTGCAGCATAATGTTCATTTTTAATATGAAATAATGGTGGTTCTTTAATAAAATCTAATTCTACTGCATAATCATTTCTTTTAGCAAATGGACAACCAGATGATAAAAATCTCATATCAGGAGGAGTACCAGGAATTGCATAAAGATCTTTAGATTTTGAATTTTCAGGAATTGAAGAAAGTAATGCTCATGTATAAGGATGTCTTGGATCAGTAAATATATCTTTTATATTCCCTTTTTCAAGTATTTTACCAGCATACATTACATATATAAAATCACATAATTTAGCAATAACACCAATATCATGTGAAATAAATATAATTGAAACATCATATTTTTCTTTAATTTGTTGAAATAAATTAAGAACTGAAGCTTGCACAACTGTATCAAGTGCAGTTGTTGGTTCATCAGCAACAATTAAATCAGGTTTGCACATTACAGCAGAAGCAACTACAATTCTTTGTTTCATTCCACCTGAAAATGTATGTGGATATTGATTAATAACTTTTTCAACATTTCTAATTCCAAAAGAATTTAATGTTTCAATAATTAATTTCATTCTTTCTTTTTTAGTTTTTAAATCTTTCCTATTTTTTTCTAATGTATCAAGAAGTTGTTTTTTAATTTTTCTTGTAGGATTCAAGGAAGTCATAGGATCTTGAGGAATATAAGAAATTCTTTTGCCACGAATTTGTGATCATGTTTTTTTATTTAAAGAATTTAAATTAACTTCTTTAAGTTGCAACTTATTTGCTGAAGAAATAGCATTAGAACCATTAAGATTTAGTAGTGATTTAATAGTAACAGATTTACCAGAACCAGATTCACCAACAATACCAACAATTTGACCTTTTTTAACTTTTAAATCAATTCCTCTAATTATATTGATTATTTCATTTTTATTTTTAAAAGCAATTTCTAAATTTTCAACTTTTAAAATAAGATCTTTATTCATTAATGCACCTCCTTAGTTTCAAGGGCATCATTAACTCCGTTGGCAATGAATTGCATACTTATAGTAAGAACAAAAATAATTATTGTTGGAACTAATAAATTTAATCAATTGTCTAAATTATTTCTAGCATCATTAATAATTACACCTAAATCAACTGAATCTGAAGAAACTAAACCTAAAAATGCTAAACCTGCTTGAGTAAATATAATATATGGGATTCTTCTAATAAAATTAGATAGTATTCTACCTAGTACACTTGGAACAGCATGTTTAAATACTAATTTTGTTTTGGAAACACCAATTGTTTTAGCAGCATGAATATAATCAAGATCTTTTACTTTTAAAACATACATTCTTGTTAAATAAACTGGACCAATTCAACCAATACTAATAAGAGCTCATGACAAAGCAAAAAAACCTGTACCAAGAATAAATGACATTAAAATTAATCATACAAGTGATGGGATACCACTAAGAATATCTAAAAATCTCATAAAATATATATCAATTTTTGAACCAGCATTAAAACCAATAAATGCTCCAATTGCAAATCCAATCGCAAATTCTATAGTAGTAACAAATAATGCTAATTTAAGTGAATTTAATAATCCAACTCAAACTCTTGTTCAATTATCTTGACCAAATGAATTTGTTCCTAAAATAAATGAAATTCTTTCAGAACCTTGATTAACAAATTTTGTTATATTTATTTTTCCAATAGTAACATCATCATTTAATTTATCAATCTTAAAATTTTCATCACCTAAAAGATTTTTTCATGTGATTTTATCAGTTTCTGTTTCAATCAATACTTCTTCTCAACCATCATTAATTATAGAAGGTAATCTATTGCCAATAATTTTTAATGTATCATTTGAAATTGGTTCATTAGCTTTAAATGGGGAAGTGAATAAAATAACAAAAGCTGTTAAAACTAAAGCTAAAAAAACTAACATTGCTAATATTGTAACTTTTCTAGAAAATAATCTTTTAAAAAATTCTTGAAAATTAGTTGAGGGTTTACCTGAAAGTTGAATAATATTTTTTGCTTTACTACTAGATAATTTTAAAAGTTTTAATTCTTGTTCTGAAAGTTTTTTATTCATCTTTACCTTCTTTAATATTTATTTTTTGTTGTTTTTCTAATTCTTCTCTAGTCTTTGGGTCTAATCAAAATGTTTTTAATCTATTAATTAATTTTAAATTATTTGCAGAAGCAGTAGAATATCTAATTCTAGGATCAACTACAACATACATGACATCAACAATAATTCTTGTTATAGTAGCAATAAAACCAAAAAATAAAACATTAAACATAATAACATTTGTTTCATTTTCACGAAGTGCTGCAACAATAACTGAAGAAGTACCAGGCACATTAAAAAATATTTCAATAATTAAAGAACTGCCTAATAAAACTATAAAACCTGGTATTAATAAACCTATTAAAGGAATTGCAGAATTTCGAACAACGTATCTTTTAAATATAATTCAAGAAGTTAAACCTTTACTTCTAGCATTTAAAATATAATCTGAATTTAAAATTGATTTAATTTCATTTCTTGTATAGTAAGTAAATCCTGATAAAGAAGTAATTGTAAGAACTAAAATAGGGGCAATAATTGATTTTAAATAATTATTTAATCCAAAAATTGAACTTTCTAAAAAACTTGTTTGAAGTCCAATATGAGGACCTAAAATTAAAATTATTGAACAAAGAACAAAACCTGGTATTGCCATAAACATTACAACTATAAAACTTATTAAATTATCAAGAAATTTACCTGAATTATAACCTGCAATATAACCAAGTGTAATTCCTAAGATAGCACTAATAATAAATGAAGTACTTGTAATTATTGCAGTATCTCTTAATGGTTTAAAGAATAATTCAGGAATTGAATCTGCATCTGATTTTGTATAAATAGGACCAAAATTAAATTTTGTAAAAATTCCTTTTACATAATCTCAAAAACGTTCTAATGCAGGATTATCAAAACCATATTCTTTCCATTTTTGATTAAATAAATCTTCATTTTCAAATTGAGTAATATTAATTGGATACTCTTTTCTAGCATAAATTAAAAACCAAACTATAACAACAAGTGCTAATAATGAAATAATTCCTAATATTAATCTTTTAAAAATATAATTTAACATTTTTTAGTCTCCTTCCACACTTCACTCTGCTAGATGAACATAACCACCTCTTGCTTGAGTTGCTTTTAATCATTTTTTTCAAATTGAAACTGATGAAGAATTTTTACCAATAATTAAATTATTTCTTGTTGTTGCAATTTGTATATTAATTCCATTTAATAAACTAAATTCATCCATAAATGCTTTTATTTTAGATTCATCATTTTCTAGTACAATTTGTTGAACACTAATAACTCATGCTTGAAATTTAACTTTTGCAATATCAGAAATAATTTTATTAATTTTAGATTCTCTTAAATTTTTAGTAGAACCTAATACAATATCAAGAAAAGTATTTGAAACTGAACTAACTGTTTTTGATAAATTTTGTTTTGTAACAAGATTTTCAAAAGGAGTAGTTATTTTGGGTTGAAGTTCACTTCATGTATAAAATGACTTATTATTAGCTTTATTACTTTCTATATTTTTTTTAATTTTATCTTGAAATTCATTTGAATTAACTAATTCATTGTATTTTTTCTTATAATAATCAGCCACTAATTTAACATGAGGATATGTTTTAACTATATTTGAATTTTCATCTAAACTTGATAAATATGATAAATATTGAACTCCAGATTGAGCTCTTCTTGAACTACTATTAATTTTACCGGCTAATGTTAAACCAAGAACACCAGAATAATCTGCGCCCCAACCAATATAATCATGCATACCTTTACCTACTATATTAGGATAAACTCATTTACTTCAATTTGGAATCATTTTATCTCTTGATTTATTTGGTTCATCTATAATTTTTATTTTATATCTTCCTAAATTAAGACCTTCTAAAGTGTTTGCTATATTTTTATAAGAAATTTGATCATGTTCTTGTAAAAGACTTGTTCTCACAGGAAGAGCAAAACTAATTTCAACTTCTTTAGAACCACTACCAAAAATAGAATCTAAAAGTACTTTTAGTTCTTTTTCAACTTCATCATATCTATGAGATTTTCAAACTTCAATAGCATTTGAAATTTTTGAAACCCTATCAAAATTTAATTTACCATTTAATTCTCCCATTGAAACAGGTTTTTTAATATTAGGATCTCATTTAAGCATTGGAAGATTTGTATAACCTTTTTTTGTATAAAGATCAAGTATATTTTTTTTAACACCTTTTTTAAGTTTAACAACTCCACCAGGAGCAGCAAATAAAGGTCAATATTGTCTTTTACCTTTAGAATTAATAACTGCAAATTGTTCTCAATTAATTGATCCATGTATTAAACTTTTAAAAATAGCAGATTTTGTAAACATATGTTTATAAACTTCATTTGTTCCAACAAGATCAATTTCTTTAAGTTCATTAGATGTTTTGCCAAAAAGTATCTTTCTAAAGTTTTCATTATAATTATTTTGATATAAATACCTATTTGATTTAGTAATATTTGGCAACATTGCTCAATTAAGGGTATGACTTGAATCTTTAACAGAAAAGTATTGACTTCTTACAATTGTATCACTATATTTTTTAAAAATTTCAATTCTATTAGAAGAAGGTAAATTATTAATATAACTTTGATTAACAAAATATTGAACACCATTTTTAAACCTATTATATGCTTGTAATGGTGTACTATCATCAGAAGCAGATTTTGAAATAAATGTAGAATATTTTAAAATTGCATTTTTATTATTTCTAATATCAGGAACAGCATAATGTAAGTTTTTCCTTACTTCAACAACTGTTCTTGTATTTTTAGAAACATAATATGCCCCTGCATAAAGCATTTCATCAAATTTTCTACCATATTTATAAAATCCTAGTTTTCCTAAATTATTTGACTTTGGAAGTGAATAATAATCATTAGATAATTGATCAATGTAAGAAGAAGGTACTGCTGAAAAAGCAGTGTTATGATCATTTAATAAAAATTCTCATCAAATTGTTGGTTGAGTTTCGCCTTCAAAATGAAAACTAACTTTTTTTGGTTCATTACTTGGTGCAATTTGTTCTTCATTAACAAGCTTACCATCTTCACTTAAACCAAAAAAATTCTGTCAAGGAAGACCAGCTATATCAAAAATATATGTATTATCTACATCACTATAATCAAAATGACCTTTTCTAACTTTATCAGTAAATCTTTTTTCAAAGGGACTTGTTTCTTTAATAGAAATTGATTTTGTTCATCCAGCAACTTCATAGCGATATTCAGAAATTCAATGCAAAAGATTAATTCTTAAACCTCTTAAAAAATCTTTATTTGTAACTTTATATTTTGTCTTTTCTCCTTTATGATTTACTCAATAATTATCATCTCTTAAAATAAAATCAAATTTTTTAATTTTTGAATTAGCTAATAATTCTTGAAATTTATTACTATTTATATTTTTAGGATTTAAAAGTTTTTGATCATTAGTCAAAGGTTTATCCTCATCAAAAATATGTTTAATTTCTTCATTTTCTTCATTAACATAAGTAACTTCAATTGCTTTAGCTTGTTTTAATTTTAAATGTTTTTTTGATTGATTTGCTTTTGAATCTAATTTTTCATCTGTTCATTGTGAAACAAGCCTTGCTTCTGCATCTTTAAAACCAGAATAAGACCTTGCAGAACTATATGGAACTGTTCCAAATCATTTAAGAGTATCATTACCTTCAGGTAAGTTTATATGACTAACTAAATGTTTTCTATTACCAACTCATGATTTTGCAAAATTATCACTTCCTGAAAAATTGCTACATGAAATAGTAGTAACTAGAGGTATTAAAGTAATTGTAGAAGATAAAAGAATTTTTTTAAATTTTCTATTTTTCATTTTTTTTCCTTTGCTTAGACTAAATTTTCAACAATTAAAACAAAAAAAGTATAAATTAATATTAAACTAAAAAATAGGACTTAAATTATGATTTTAGAAATATTAAAGTATAGATTTTTAATATTAATCATTAGTATTATAACATTAAAAAATATTTTTTAGAACTTGTTATATTTAAAATATATTTTTTTAAATTTTAAAATTTTCAAATTCAATTGGAGGTTTAACTTTAAATTCAAGTTCTTTTTTAGTTTTTGGATGAATAAATTTTAATTTTAAAGCATGAAGTCTTTGTCCAAAATCATCAATTTTTGTACCATATGTAGGGTCTCCAATGATAGGGTGTTTTATATATGAAAGATGAACTCTAATTTGATGAGTTCTTCCTGTTTCTAATTCACATCTTACAAGTGTTTTATTTTCAAAAATTTTTTCTACATAAATATGAGTAATTGCATTTTTTGAATTTTGTTTTTGAACAGACATTTTTTGTCTATTTTTTGGATCTCTACCAATTGGTAAATTTATATGAATAATTTCATTATTTATTTTACCCTTAATTCAAGCTAAATATACTCTTTTTACTTTGTGTTTTTTTATTTCCTCTGCTAAAAATTTATGAGCTTCATTATTTTTAGCAACAACCAAAAGACCAGAAGTATCTTTATCAATTCTATGAACAATTCCAGGTCTAATTAAACCATTAATATTTGAAAGATTTTTAAATCTATAAAGCAATGCATTAACTAAAGTGCCAGTATTATGACCTGGTGCTGGATGAACTATCATCCCACTTTTTTTATTAATTATTATAATGTCTTCATCTTCATAAACAACATCAATAGGAATATTTTCAGGTTTAGCATTAATTTCTTTTTTAACAAAATTATTTATTAAAATTTCATTATTTTTATTAACAATAAAATTTGGTTTTCTTACTAAAATTCCATTTACAAAAATTGCATGATTTTCAATACCTTTTTTAATATCATTTCTTGAAAAATTAGAATTTTTTGCAATGTATTTATCAATTCTTTCTTTTTTATTAACAATTAATATTTTTTTAAAACTTTTCATAAAAAAATTATAAATAAAAAATAATTTTCTTTTTTTTAAAGAACATATTCATCAATTGAATCATTTTCAACTACTAAATATTTATCACCAGGTTTTGCACCATATTTAAAAACTACTTTTTTTGCCTCTGCATGATTTGCTTTAATAATTGCAAAATTTTCAACATTTATATCCATAAAAACTGAAAATGTTATTCCAAATTGAGTTGTTTGTTTTGGATCATTAGTAACTCCTAAAATATTTGTGTTTGGTCTTAATTTTGCAATTTGAGTTAAAAGTTTTCCTGTTCTTGAAAGAACAACTGTAAATTTATATTCACCATTTTTTGCTTTATTTGTTACAAGTTTTGCAATTTCTTCTCTTTTATTTTTTGGTTTTGGTAAATCTTTTAAATAATTAAAATAATAATTTTTATTAAAAAATTCTTTTTCAGCCCTTTCATTGATAGTTGACATTATTCTTGTTGTAATAATTGGATATTTTCCAATAGCTGTTTCACCTGAAAGCATTGTAGCATCAGCACCAAGTTCAGTTGCATGATAAACATCAGTAACTTCACTTCTTGTTGGTGAAGGATTTTTCTCCATTGAATCAAGCATTTGAGTAGCAACAATTACTGGTTTTCCAACTTTTCTAGATTTTCTAATAATCATTTTTTGTTCAACTGGAACTTCATAATATGGAATTTCAAGCCCAAGATCACCACGAGCAATCATAATACCATCAGCAGATTCTAAAATTTCATCTAAATTGTCAACTCCATATTGAGATTCAATTTTTGCAAAAATTTGAATATAAGTAGCATTTTCTTTTTTTAAAATAGTTCTTATTTCTTCAACATTTTCTTTTGAATTTACAAATGAAGCAGCTATAAAATCAATTCCCAATTTAATTCCAAATTTAATATCATTGTAATCTTTTTTTGCTAAAAAAGGCATTGAAAATTTTGTTCCTGGTAAATTAATACGTTTATTAGTTTTGATTATATGAGAATTTTGGGTCTCAACATTAATTAAACCTGGTTCAACATCAATAACTTTTAATTTAAGTTTTCCATCATCTACTAATATATATTTACCTGGTTTTAAATCTTTTGACATATCATATGAAACAGTTAATTGGGTATTACTGCATATTTTATTTTTATATGAATTATTATCAGTAAATATTTGTATTTTTTGATTAGCATTAAATAATTGTTCACCATCTTTCATTTTTCCAATTCTTATTTCTGGTCCTTTTGTATCCAAAAGAATAGAAAGTGGTAATTGTGTTTCTTTAATTATTTCTTTAGCATATTTAATTCTTTGACCTTGTTTTTCATAATCACCATGTGAAAAATTCAATCTAATAGTAGTTACTCCAGCATCAAACAATTCTTTTATTATTTCTTTTTTTTCTGATGAAGGTCCAATTGTTGCTATTAATTTTGATCTTTTTTTTGTATTCATTTATTTTCTCCTAAAATATAACTTTTATAATTAAAATTTTAACACTTAAAAATAATTACTAAATTTGATTTATTTTATTAATTTTTTCAGTTAAATTTTTTCTACTTTTTCTTTTAATGTTTAATGATTCAGGAATTGGAGTTGAAACAACTTTTCCATTAAGCATTCCAAGTGCAATTCCAGACTTACCTTTATAAAGAAGATCTACTGATTTTATTCCCATTAATGTTGTCATAATTCTTTCTCCAGCAGTAGGTTTTCCCCCTCTTTGAATGTGAGAAAGAGAAATTTCTCTAGTGATAATACCTGATTTTTTTTCCACTTCTTTTCTTAAAGCATATAAATCATCAAAAATATTTTCTGAAACTGTAATAATTGTTGATCTTTTACCTTTTTTAATCATTTGTTCTTTAATTACTTTGGCAATATCATCAATAGTTTTGGGATTTTCTTTAGTGACAATTAACTCAGAACCAGTTGCAATTCCAGAAAATAATGCAAGATCACCACAACCACGTCCCATAACTTCAACAATTGCAACTCTTCTATGAGATTTCATTGTATCTCTAATTTTTTCAATAGCATGAACAATTGTGTTTAATGCAGTATCATAACCAATTGTAAAATCAGTTGAACTTATATCATTGTCAATTGTTCCAGGTAGTGCAATAGTTTTAACTCCAAGTTCATGTAAAAGTTGAGCACCTTTATAAGAACCATCACCACCGATTACAACAAGAGCATCAATTTCTTTTTCATCAAGTTTTGATTTAGCAATTTTTCTAATTTTTAATTTTTTAAATTGAGGAAATCTAGTTGAACCAATAATAGTTCCTCCATTTGCAAAATTTTCATCTAAATCTATCTTACTTGAAAGAACAAAATCTCCTTTATAGAGTCCACTATAACCTTCTTTTACTAAAAAAGTTTCAATTCCATGAACTTCTGCTTTTTTAACAATTGCTCTAATCGCACTATTCATACCTGGTGCATCTCCACCAGAAGTTAAAATTGCTATTTTTTTTATCATCTATAAACCTCCTTTAAACTTAATTTACTAATGATAAAATTATAATATAAGAATTTATTATTTATTTTTAATTATCTTTTCTAAATATTTTGAACATTTAACATATGGATCACTTTCTAAAAAATGTTTTTTTGGATCTGAAGCATTGTTAATTTCTTCAATAATTCCATTTTTTTTCCTTTTTATAAATTCTTTATATGTATCTTTATCATATTGAATAAAATCTTTGTATGATTTTTTTTTATTATAAATTTCATTAAATACTTTATTAACTTTTGGTTTAAATTTATTTTTAACACTAATTTCTCCAATTGAAAGCCCAAGAATTGAATATGCATTTTTGGGAATATTTAATTTTTTATTAATTTCATCCCCATAACTTTGAATTCCTCCAACCATGCTTGTTCCATAACCCATTTCTATAGCAGCATTCATAGTATAAGCGCATGCAATTGTAGCATCAATAATTGCTTTTAAAGAATCAAAATAAATAGTTTTTTGATTTTTTTTAATATTATTATTTTCATTAATTTTTGTTAATCTATATCTATCAGCAACAAATAAAACAAAAGCAGCAGCATTTTTAATGTGTGATTGATTTCAATTTTTTCTTGAAATTCAATCAAGAGTTTTTTGATTCCTTATGATTATTGCGCTAAAAAGTTGGTGGTTTTCTGAAGTTGGAGAATTATTAATTATTTTTGAAAGTAATTCAACATCTTTATCAATCATTTTTTTGCCAGTAAATTTTTTAATTGAACTTCTATTTAAATATTTTTCCATTTTCATATAAAAATTATATATGAATTAAAAAAACACCCTTAATAGGTGGGTGTTTTCACATATGGTGCCCAAGACTGGACTTGAACCAGCACGACCTAACGATCGGGGGATTTTAAGTCCCCTGCGTCTACCATTCCGCCACTTGGGCATAATAAAATATGCTAAATAATTATACAAAAAAATTATTTCTTTCTTTCAAATAATAAATTAATTTTTAATGGAAACTTATTATCAAATTTATTAAAATCCAATATTTTATCAAATCCAATTTTTTTAAATCCAAATGAATTGATAATAACAAGATGAGATTTATTTTTAATAACAATTGAAAGCATTGTAAATAAAGCATAAATTCCATTTAATAAATTATTTAAAACTTCAGAAAGTCTTTTTTTATTATTAGTTAATTTTCAAGGCATTGTTAAATCAATATATTTATTAAGTTCTTTTCCAAGTTCGATAACATTTTGAAAACCATTAAAAATTTTATATTTGTCCATTTCTTTTATAAAATTATTTGTTTTTTTAATTATTATATTTAAAATATTTTCATCATTTTTATTAGAAGTTTTTTTATGTTTTATTGGTTTATTAAAATTTTGATGAATCATACTTACAACTCTTGAAAATAAATTTCCATAAATATTTGCAAGTTCTGAATTATAAGTATTTTTAAGTAAATTTTCATCAAAAATACCATCTTCATTAGTTTTAATTTTAGAAACTAAAAAATATTTAATTGTTTCATTATCATAATTTTTTAAAAGTTTTAAGGGGTTAATAACATTTCCTTTAGATTTAGACATTTTACCTTTTGGAGTAATAATTCAACCATGTGAAAGAATTGTTGTGGGTTGTTTTAAATTAATACTTTTTAAAATAATTGGTCAATAAATTCCATGAAATCTTGTTATTTCTTTTCCAATAACATGAACTATTTCATCTCCATTTTCTCAAAATTTTTTAAACTCTAAATCATTTTCAGAATTATAACCAAGAGCAGTTATATAATTATTTAATGCATCAAGTCAAACATACAAAATATGTTTATTGTCTTCTTTTACTTTAATTCCTCAATCAAAAGTTGATCTTGTTACTGAGAGATCTTCAAGTCCTTTTTTAATAAAATTATTTAAAAGTTCATTAATTATTTTTTTAGGTTGAATAAATTTTGGATGTTCTTTTAAATATTTTTTTCATCATTTTTCATAATTAGAAATTTTAAAAAAATAAGATTCTTCTTCAACTTCTTTAAGTTCATGTTTAGAAATTGGATGATAATATTTTCCATCTTTTTTTTTGGCTTGAAAAAGAGTTAAATATTCTTCATCAGAAACTGAATAAAGCCCTTTATATTTACCTTTGTAAATATTCCTGGAATTTAAAAGATAACTAAATTGTTTAGAAACTGCTTCTTTATGTTTTGGACTTGTAGTTCTTGAAAAATAATCATATTGAATATCCATTTTTTCTCATAAATCAATAAATTTTTTACTTGTTAAATCAACATATTTTTGAGGATTCATGGAATTTTCAATTGCTTTTTGTTGAATTTTTTGACCATGTTCATCTGAACCAGTTAAAAATCTAGTTTCAAATCCCATTAATTTTTTATAATTATTCAAAGTAGCAGCAATAGTAGTTGTAAAAACATGTCCAATATGTAAATTGCCAGAAGGATAATATATTGGAGTTGTAACATAAAATGTTTTCTTTTTCTTTATCACTATTTTTCTCCTCTAATATATTTTATTGGTTTATATAATTTTTTGGTACTTTTTTTATATTCATGATTTTTTTTGTCTTTATTATGAAGATAAATATTTTTAAGAAAATTAGTGCCTCATCCAGTTTTAAATCTTGCTTCAACAAGAACTAAATTTGATTTTGAATCAACTCTTGGATAAACAAATTGAACTCTTTTAGGTTCAAAAGAATATTTACGCATAAATTCACAAATATCTATAAACCTTTCTGTTGGCATAACAATTGCAAGATAACCTTTTTGTTCAATTATTTTTGAACTACCTTTAATTAATTGTTCTAAATTAAGTTTTATTTCATGTGTTGCTATTAAAAGTTCATCATTTCCTTTTTTTTTAATTTTTGAATCAATTTTATAAAATGGAGGATTACAAACTATTGTGTTGTACTTTTTTTGTTGATTTTGAGAATGATTTTTATAAAAATCATTAAAATTTGCATTAATTAAATTAATATTTTTTTCTTTTTTATTTAAATAAATATTTTTTTTAGCTAAATTAATTGCTTTTTTTTGAATTTCAATTGCATCAATTTTTAAATCTTTTTTTCTTTCAGAAATAAAAATTGAAAGAGCCCCATTATTAGTTCCAACTTCTAAAATATGTTTAGTATTAACATTGATTGTTAAAAAATTACCAAGTAATATAGTATCAATTGAATAATTAAAAGCTTCTTTATCTTGATAAATATACAAATTAGAATCAAAACCTAGTGAATTTTTTACTATCTTAGACATTTTTCTCCTTTTAATATTTTTCAATTTTATATTTATTTAAAATTATATTTGATTCATCAGAAATAATACCTGGTTGAACTTCAGAAATATGACCTTTTTTAAGAATAGCCATTATTAATTTGCCGATGTTAATTTTGATTTCAATAATATTTTCATCTTTTTTAATTAAATCTGCATAAAAATCTAACTCTTTTAAATTTTCTTTATTATTTAAAGATAGTTGATCTGATAAAATAATACCATTAGCAAGTAAAGCAATAGAAGCAACTTTTAAAACTGAATTATTAACAAAATCTTTTAAAACAATTTGATAAAAATTATTTTGTGAATATATTTCAATTGGAATAATAGAATGAAAATGACCTGAATATAGTTTTAATCCTGGATTTTGAAGTATATAACCATTAAGTTCATGGGCAAATTCTATTTCTCTTTCTTTTTTTGAAGAATTTGGATATTCATTTTCCATTGTTTGACTTGAAACATAAGAAGCAAATTCAGGAAAATTACTTTTTAAATTATATTTTTTTGAAATTCTTTTTTCAATAGAATAAAAAAGTAAATAAAGATCTTGAACTTCTTTTTTTAAATATTTTTTAATATCAATATTTTTAGAAATTTTTACTTGAATAGTTAAATCATATTTTAAAACTGTTGAAGTAGGAGTTTCAGGTAAATCTCTTCAAATAAACATGCTTTTATTAAAAATTCCTTCATTATCATTTAATTTTAATTTATCAAATAAAGTTCTAAGTCAATTTGAATTAGTTAAAAGTAATTTAGCAACATTGTAATTATCTCCTAAATCAAACGTTAGTGGTCTTGTTTTTTCTTCCATATTAATAGTTATTTCAGAATCTTCTTTTAAAAAAGTTGGTGAAAGTACGCTTAAAATAGAGTATTTATTATTAAAAAAATCTTTAATTTTTTTAATAATTAGTTCAGTTTCTTTAATTGTATCTTTAAGAGAAATTTTGGGTGTATAAGTTGTATTATATTTCATAATAACAATTATAAAATAAAAATAGTTTTAATAATTAACTAAATCAAGGTTGGAAAACAATCATTCCAACAATTATATGAATAATTATTAATATAAATAAATTAACTTTTTTTCTATATAAAATAAATGATTCTAGTATTACAAAAATTGTATAAAAAATTAAAGCATAAAATCTTCATCCTGAAAAAAATATTGATTTAGAAGATTTTTGTAATGATAAATAACTAGAAGCATTATTAAAGCTTACAAAAGGTAAAATTGTTGAAATAAATAATTGAATTGATAATGTTAAAAGTATTCCAATAATTACTGGTCTTAAATATTTAATGATATTTTTCAAATATTTTGATTGTTCTGTTTTTGCAATCATTTTATAAGCTCAAAAAATCATTAAAATTGAAGGAATAGCAAAAACTAAATAAGTCAATAAAAGTGATAATCAACCTCATCATTGTCCATTTGAAATTAAATAACCTGTAAAAGCAGCAAATTTAGTACCTATAACTCCAGGAGTTGAATTTGCTATTGTGAATATATTTTCAATCAAATCTTGATTAATATTTGCACCATTTTTATCAAGTAATTCTCATAGTGATTTAAATAATGGCATAAATACTTGACCACTACCAAACACTATTATTCCTAGAAGAAAAACACCAAATATTGAAATTAATAAAATCATTATTTAATATTTCTTTCTTTAAAATATCCATAAATAAGTGTGATAATGATAATAAATATCATAAAAATTGCTGGAATATTTCAAGGAGTTGGAATAAATAAAGAAAAAGCAATACTAAATATTATCAAACTAATCATTAATGGAATTCCAATTTCTTTTTTTGAAAGTTTTATAAATCTTATTGAAAAAGATAAAAGCAATCCAATGATTACTGGCATCACTGAAACATTAATAACATATAAATAATTTGAAGGTATGTATTTTTGAGTAAATATTAATATTGTTAAGGCAAATAAAACATGTGGTAATATTCCTAATAATGCAATAATTGCTCCTTTTCATTTCCCAAGCATTTTCATTGAAATATATGAAAGTGATTCTACTACTGAAGGACCAGGAATCATATTAGTTGCAATAATTAATTTATCAAATTCTTTTTCTGTTAATCATTTATTTTTAACAACTGCTTCTTGACGCATAAAAGGAAATAAAGCATTTCCACCACCAAAAGCCATAAATGTTGATTTTAAAATAAAATATAAAACTTTTAAACTAATCATTTTTTATTAATCTTTCTATATAAATTTTTTATTGTATTATTTAATGTTATTTGATCATGAATTCTAATTACAAAATTTTCATTTTTAAAAGAAAAACAAAAACCATATTTTTCATGTTTAACATTATATATTTTATTTCAATTAAAATATTTTATTTTTTGTTTTGTGATAAACATAATTCTAAAATTTGTAATATTTAAATTACCATCATCAAGTTTTATCAATAATTCTTTATTTAAAAAAAGTTTTGCATTTGTAAATTTTGCTCCAACTTTTTCTTTTGCAAAAAGTTTTTCATTAACTTCTAAAATTTTAATATGTCTATCAATCGAAAATATTCTCTCTTCAATTAAAAAAAGATTATGTTTTTCAATTTGATTTAACTGAATTCTTGATTTAAAAATTATTCATTTTAATTTTTTAAATGTAATTTCATTTTCTTTTTGATTTAAAAATCATTTATTAATTAAATTATGAATATAAGATTCTTTTCAAAGTTTATCTTCATCTTTAAAAATTTTTTTAAATTTAAAAAATGAAATACTTTCTAAATTATATTGATTAATAATATTTTTATATTTTTTATCCATTATTTTAGTAACAATAATATTAAGTGGTCTTTTGAACATAAAAAGATTATAAATAAAAAACATAAATGGTTTTTAATGAATTGAAATTTATTTATTATTTATTTTAAATAAAGGTTCTTTAGCATTTGAAACATTATTTTTTAAATTATGAAAAGTTTCTACTCCATCAAATTTAGCAGCAGTTCCAAGTTCTTCTTCAATTAATAATAATCTATTATATTTTGCTGCTCTATCTGTTCTAGATAATGAACCTGTTTTAATTTGACCAGTATTTAAAGCAACAGATAAATCTGCAATTGTAGTATCTTCTGTTTCACCTGAACGATGTGAAACAACTGCAGTATAACCTGCTTTATGTGCAAGTTCAATAGTATCAATTGTTTCTGAAAGAGAACCAATTTGATTTAATTTTATTAAAATTGAATTAATAGCATTAATTTTAATTCCATAAGCTAATATATTTTTATTTGTAACAGTTAGATCATCACCCATAATTTGAATTTTAGAACCAAGAGATTTATTCATTAATTCAAATCCTTTTCAATCTATTTCAGCCATACCATCTTCAATTGAAATAATTGGATACTTAGAAACAAGAAACTCAAAGTATCTTAAAAATTCTTCAGTAGTAAAATCTAATTTTATATTTTTCATTTCTATTGAATCAAAACCAGATTTTTTATTTTTAATTGCTTCTTTTAATTTTTTAAAAGTATATTTTTTTGTATTTTTATCATACAATTCAGAAGTAGCAGGATCCATTGCTATTGCTATTGCATTTTCACCAGAAATAGCAGGTTTGTAACCAGATTTTTTAATAGCTTTAACTAAAAAATCTAAAGCTTCTTCATGTGATTTAAGATTTGGAGCAAAACCACCTTCATCACCAACTTGTGTTTCATGACCAGCATTGTGCAATAATTTAGCAAGTGTATGAAACACTTTATTTGCCATTTTTAAAGATTCTTTAAAAGTTCTTGCTCCTATCGGCATAATCATAAACTCTTGAAAATCAAGAGTATTAGAAGCATGTTCACCACCATTAATAACATTTAACATCGGAACTGGAAGGGTTCTTGCATTTATTCCTCCTATATATTTATATAAAGGTAGTTCTAATTCATTAGCTGCTGCTTTTGCGACTGCGAGTGAAACTGCAAGAATTGCATTTGCTCCTAAATTCTTTTTGTTAGTTGAACCGTCTAATTTAATCATGGCATTATCAATTAATCTTTGTTTAGTTACATCAAAACCTTTAATAATTGGTGCAATTTTTTTATTAATGTTATTAATTGCGGTCATCACACCTTTAGCACCATATCATTCATTTTCATATTTAGTATTTTTATCTCTAAGTTCATAAGCTTCTAAAATACCAGTTGATGCTCCTGAAGGTGCAATTGCTGAACCAAATCCTCCATATTCAGTATAAACTTCAACTTGAACTGTTGGATTACCACGTGAATCTAACACTTCTCTTCCATGAATTTTAATAATTTTTGACATTTTTCTCCTTATTTTAAAATAAAAATTATTTTATTTTTTAAAAAATATATACTTAAAAATTATATAAAAATTATTTTTTATTTTTTTATAATCTTAGTTTTTTTAGTTAAAAAATATATTGTTAAAAAGGAAATTCCAATATATAAACCACCTATAACAATTGGAAATATAATGCTTACTCAAAGTGGTTGAGTTTTAAATCTTAAAAAAGGATAAATTGCATCTTTATGATTTCCACCATAAATAAAATAAATAATTGTTGCAAAAATCAATCATGCAAAAGGATAAATAGAAACCAAAATAAGGTCTTTTTTAAGATTTAAATTTAATTTTAGTTTTTCCTTTTTAATTTCATAAATATATACTATCATATAAATCAATGGAACAAATGTATGGAGAAAAAGTGTTGTTGTAAAAGTTAAAATTGTATATGAATTTCCTTTTGTAATTTTATCTGGAAATAAATATAATCAAAAAACTAACATTGTAATTTTTAATGAAACAAATGTTAGTGTTTTAATTCTATTAGTATGAACACAATCTCTTCTTAAAAAACCAAGAACATTTATTAATGAAATAATAAAAGCTAAAAAATTTGATTGAAATGTAAAATAAAAATATATATAAACACTATCTTGAGAAAAAGGTCGAGGATAATTAACACTTGGTTCTAAAAGACTTGGACTAAATTGAACTATATGAAATAATAATAATCCTATAAATGAAACTATTAACAATAATATTCAAATTTTAAAACTTTTATATTTTTTTAAATTTTTAGAAAAATTTTCTTTAACATGATTAAACATAAATTAATTATATATAAAAAAAAAATAATAATCATTTTATCAAAATCTAAATTTTATTTTTAATTCCCTTTTTAACTAATTCAACTATCATTTCAAATTCTTTTGGTTGATGTATTGCTAATTCAGATAACATTTTTCTATTAATTTGAATGTTTGAAATTTTCAAACCATTCATAAATTTAGAATAAGATAAACCCATTGGTCTAACAGCAGCATTAATACGTGCTATTCATAATTTTCTAAAATTTCTTTTAACTTGTTTTCTATCTCTAAATGCATATGTTCATGATTTAATTACTTGTTGTTTTGCAACTTTAAAACCAATATGTTTATGACCAAAATATCCTTTAGCTAATTTAAGTCATTTTTTACGTCTTTTTCTTGTTACATTCCCAATTTTAACTCTCATCAATAGCTCCTTAAATTAAACCTTTAAGTCTTTTAAAATCAGAAGGATGCATTAAACTTGATTTTCTTGATTGACGTTTTTGTTTAGTTGTTTTATTTTGAGCAAGATGTGATCTATATGCACAACTTCTTTTTACTTTACCAGAAGAAGAAACTTTTATTCTTTTAGTTAAAGATGATTTAGATTTCATTTTTGACATTTTTTGACTCCTTTTTAGAAATTTTTACTTTATCACCACTTATAAATAAATCTAAAAATCTTCCTCCATTTAAAGTTGCTGGTTTATCAATTTTAGCAATATCTTCTAATGTTTTAAAAAATTCATCTAATTTTTCATAACCAAGTTCTTTTCTTGCCATTTCTCTTCCTCTAAATTTTAAAGATATTTTTACTCTATCACCTGCTAGAATAAATTCTCTTGCTTTTTTAGATTTAACCATTAAATCATGAATTCCAATCATTGGCGTTAATCTAACTTCTCTATTATTAATAATAGTTTGTTTTTGTTTAACTTCTTTTCTTTTCTTTTTACGTTCATATTTAAACTTACCATAATCGAGAATTTTTGCAACTGGTTGTTTTGGATTGCTTGAAATAACTACTAAATCAAAGCCATTTGATTTTGCTTTTTCAACAGCATTTTTTTTATCCATAACACCAAGTTTTTCACCTTTGTTTGAAATAATGAATAATTTTTTAAATGGAATATTTTCATTTATTAAATGTTCGGGTTTAGGTTTTTTTCTATTGTTTTGTTTTTTAATAACTTTACTCCTTAAAATAAGAAAAAAGTGGTAATAACCACTCCTCAAAAACTACAAAATCCTAGGTCTTAACAAAACCCCCAGTATATTAACTAGCAGGTGAGAAGTGAATCTACTTTCTGCAAAATAAATTTATTACTAAATCATTATAGCATATTAAAAATAAAAAAATTCTTTTAAGATATTAAAAATATTTTAAATGTTAAAATATAAATATGAATAAAGAAATTATAGTAAATATTGAAATTCCAAAAGATTCTAATATTAAATATGAATTTGATAGAAAAAAAGGAAAAATAGTAGTAGATAGAATTTTAAGAGATGGTTTTAAATATCCAGCTAATTATGGTTTTTTAGAAGAAACACTTGACTGAGATGGTGATGAATTAGATGTTTTAGTTTATTCAGAAAGAAAATTTATGCCAGGTGTTTCTTTAAACGCTAGAATTATTGGGGCAATGAAAATGATTGATGATGGAGAAACAGATACTAAATTAATTGCTATTCACAATGATGATTATAAATTAGAAAAAATTGAAAATATTGAAGATATTCCAAAAAAATGACTAGATAAAGTTGAAACATTTTTTACAACATATAAAAACTGAAAAGGTGTTGGTACTACTTCAGTTTTAGGTTTTAAAGGATTTAAATGAGCTATCAAAGAATATAATGAATGTGTAAAATTAATGAAAAAATATGGTAGTTGAGATAAAAATAAATTTATTAAAGAAATGAAAAAGAAACACCCAGAAAAATATACAAAATAAAAAGTTATTTTTTATTATTTTTTTTAAAATTTTTCTTTATAAACTTTGGTTCAAAACCGGGTTTAGGTTCAGCATGTTTACATTTTGGAAATTTAGGACAACCTAAAAATTTGTTTCCATCTCTTTTATTTGTTCTAACTACAAGATTTGAATTACATTTAGGACATAATTTATCTGATTTTTCCAATGGAATTATAGTTACTTGAGTTTTTTCAATTTGTTTTTCAATTTGTTTTTCAAATGAATTTCAAAAAATAGTTAGCATTTCTTTATAATCTTTTTTACCTTTTGCAATTTCATTTAAATCTTTTTCAAGCATTGCAGTATATTCTTCATTCATAAATTTTGGAAAACCTTCAATTAATTTTTTATAAACAATATTTCCAAAATCTGTTATTTTCATTGCTTTATTTTCCATATCAACATAAAATCTTTTTTTCAATATTCTAATTATTGAAGCAAATGTAGAAGGTCTACCAACTTTAATATCATCTAATGTTTTAATTAATGAACCATCATTGTATCTACTAGGTGGTTGGGTTTCTTTATCTTCAATATTATATTTTTTAACTTTAAATTTATCACCAATATTAAATTTAGGAATTTTTATTTCTTTTTTACTATCAATTTCTTTCATTTCAACAACTTTATAATAACCATCAAATATTATTTTTGAATATGATAATTTATATAGTAAATCTAATTCACTTAATTTATAGTTAATATTTTCTCTAATAGGAACTTTCATTAGTGATTTCATTGTATTTTCTCAAATTAATTTATATAATTTATATTCTCTATCATTTAAATCAAATTTTATTTTTGCTTTTTTAGGAGTAAGTTTAATTGAAGTAGGTCTAATTGCTTCATGAGCATCTTGATCTCCTGAAATTCCTAAAATTTTATCTGATAAATATTCTTTACCATATTTATTTAATATATATTCTTTAGCATGATTAACAAATGTATTTGAAAGTCTTGTTGAATCTGTCCGAGGATAAGATATTAATCCACCTTCACCATAACCTTCATACAATCTTTGAACTGTATTTTGAATAACACTTGCTGACATTCCAATTGAAGAGTTACCTTTTTTATATAAAGTTGATTGTTTAAAAGGAATAATTTTTTTTTCTTTTTTCTTTTTAATTTCAATATTTTTAATTATAAGTTCATTTGAAAATTTAGATTTAATTTCATTTATTTGACTTTCATCAACTCAAGTATTATTTTTAAATTTTCCATTTTTTAAATAAAAAATAGCAATTAAATTATTTTCTAATTTTGCACTAATAACTTTATATTTTGTAGATACAAATGATTTAATTAATTTTTCTCTTTCGAACACAAGTTTTAAAGCAATTGATTGAACTCTACCTGCTGAAGGATAAGTTGGTGAATTTTTAATTTTTGTTTGCATAATTTTAGAAAGTTTATAACCAATTATTCTATCTAAAATTCTTCTTGCAATTTGAGAATTAACAAGTTTTAAATCTAATTTTTGAGGATTTTTAATAGCATTTTCAATAGCAATTTTAGTAATTTCATTAAATCTTATTCTATAATATTTATCTTTAATATCAAGAAAATTTACAAGATTATCTCCAATTGCTTCACCTTCACGATCTGGATCAGTAGCAATATAAACTTTATTAACTTCATTTAATTCTTTTTTTATTTCTTTAATTATTTTCTTTTTACTAGGATCAATTTTATAATTTGGAATTCAAGTTTCTAAATCAACTCCAAAACCATGTGGTCCACTAGAAGGGAGTTTTACTATATGACCAACAGAAGCTTTAATAATATAATTATTGCCTAAATATTTTTCAAGTGCTTTAATTTTATTTGGTGATTCAACTATTACTAAGTTTTTCATAATAATATCTTACAACTTTTTAAAATAAAAAAAGAATATTTTAAAATAATTAATTATTTTTACAATTATTTATATCTTTAATGCTTGTTATTAAATTAGCGCCTTGTTTAATTAATTCAGAATTTCCATCTTGTTTAGATCCATCTCCAGGAAAACAATAAATTTCTTTTCCAAGATTTAAAAAATTAGTTATTAAATGATTAATTGGTCCATCTTTTAAAGATGAGAATAAAATTAAAATCTTTGCAAAAGAAGCAGTTAATCTATTTCTATCTTTGCATCTTTGTTTACTTAATTTTATTCCTTCTGGGTATTCACTTAAAAATAAACTATTTTTTTTATTTTTTATTTGAGAATGAATTTGATCTAAACCATTTGCTAAAACATAAATTGCTTTTTCATTAATTATTTTTTCAATTTCTCTATCAACCCCTTGATAATACATTGAAATAATACAAGAAGATTTAGTTATTTCTGGAACAAATTTTTTAATTCTTTGATTTGTTTTTTGATCAACATCATTACCAGTAACACAAATAATATTTTTTTTAAGTAAATCTATATTACCTTTATATCAAACAACAAAAGGAGGTTTATAAGCTTCTTTTAATTGTTTTGGATAATCATTATCTAAAATTGTTTTAAAATTTCATTTTTTTTCTTTAATTTTATTTTCAAGTAACTTAATTTCTTCCGGACTAACTATTTCTTTTTTTTCAAGAGCACTATATATTAAATCTCAATCACCTTCATATTTAATTGTAAAATATAATAATATAATATTCATTTCTTTCTCCTTCATATTAATAAATAGATTAAAAAATATAAACACAATAAAAAAAGACAAATATTTTACTTATATAATTTAATTATGAAAACAATTTCAATATACATAGATATTAGAAAATCTAAAGAAATGGATTTAGATGAAAAAATAAAAAAATATAGAAAAATGTATACTCAATTTTCAAGTTATAAACCCCAAAGAAATAATATTAGTCATAGAACAACAAAATATGTTGGAGATGGAGTGATATTAATTTTTAATGCTAATTCTTTAGATAATGATGAAGAATTAATTTCAATTATGAAAGAAATAGATAATAAAGTAATAACTCTAGAAGATCAAAATAATATTGATATAGGAATTGGAATTTCTTATTCTCTTGCCTCTGAAGAAGGAAATGAAGATTTATTTATTTCTCCTTCAATTGATGGAGCAGCATATGGCACTAATTTAGCTAATAAATGTATAGTAAAAAATAAAAAATGAAAATGAGTTTTACCACTCAAAATTGGAGATGATGGTGATGAATCAATTAATGAATTAAAAGAAATTATTATAGAATCTAATAAAATTGATCAACATGAATCTAATTCTGGAAAAAATTTATGATTTGAATTTTTATAAAACATAATTAATATATAAATAGTTTATAAATTAAAAAAAATTATAATAAAATAAATTTTTATTTTAATTTTATAT
>CAKNAO010000002.1:0-1832 GCA_929200685.1 uncultured bacterium
AGTGTATGAAGTTCATAGACAAAATAATTATTTAGGTTTAAGTAAATTTGAAGTTCAAAAAGGAAAAAATTATATAAAAAAAATATAAATAATAAATATTTCAAAATTTTTAAGCAAGTTCTAAAGCTATTTTAATCATTTTTATAAATGAATTTTGTCTTTCTTCAGGAGAAATTTCTTCTTTTGTAATTAAATTATCAGATATAGTCAACAAACAAGCAGCATTTTTGCCTGTAATTTTGGCATTTGTAAATAAAGCAGTTGCTTCCATTTCAACACAAATAGATTTTGTTTTTTTAATTGTTTCTTTTAAATTTCTTTTAGCATAAAATACATTTGAAGAATGAATTTGTCCTATATTTAAATAAATATTTTGATTTTTAGCAATTTTTTTGATTTTATTATTTAATTTTCTTGAAGGTAAAGAAATATTTTCTTTTTTTCCTAAAGCAATTTCACTAAAAGAAGTTGAATCTGTATAAGCACTTTTTGCAAGAACAACTTCATATAATTTTAAATCTTTTTTATAAGAACCAGCTGAACCTATTCTTATAATATTATCAACATCATAAAATCTAAATAGTTCATATGAATAAATACCAATTGATGGTTGTCCCATTCCTGAAGCAGCAATTGTTATTTTTTTACCATTATATAATCCTGTATACATAAACATATTTCTAATTTTATTTACTATTTTTACATTTTTTAAAAAATTATTTGCAATAAATTGTGCTCTTAATGGATCGCCTGGCATTAAAAC
The DNA here is from genome assembly GCA_929200685.1 of uncultured bacterium. Taxonomy (GTDB): domain Bacteria; phylum Bacillota_I; class Bacilli_A; order Mycoplasmatales; family Metamycoplasmataceae; genus DT-68. Next base: position 764 of record CAKNAO010000002.1, read on the forward strand.
GGTTTTAGCAATATCTTCTTTTTTAGCATTAATGTGTGGTGTCATATTTCCTTCTTTATGCATAAATTATATATCTTAATATTGTTATTTTCTCTAAAATAAGTATTTTAATAGTTTTTTAATATAATTTATATATCAAAAAAGGAGAAAAATGATAAATAAAAATAATAGATGACTTTTTACAATTGATTTAGATGGAACATTACTTAAAAATTCTACAACTGGGGAAATGCATAAATTAGATGAAGAAGCAATCAAAAAATTAAAAACAAAAGGACATATTATTTGCATTGTTACTGGGAGACCATGAAGTGCTACAAAAAATACTTATGAACAATTAGATTTAAATACAATTGTAGGAAATTATAATGGTGCAAGAATTCATAATCCAACTGATTATAATTTTATTCCTGAAATTAGTTATATGAATTTAAATGATGTAATGTTTATACTTGGAGATAAAAAAATTAAAGATTCAATGTCTAATATTGTAATTGAAGGTCCAAATTGAGTTATGGTTCAAAAAAAAGATAAAGATTTAGAAAGAGTATTTGGATTTAAAGATATTTCAAAGTATAAAGTTGGAATTAATTTTAACAAAATACCTTTAAAACCAACTGGTGTTATTTTTGACACAAAACCTGGAGTAAATATTGTAAAATTACAAGATTATTTAACAAGAAAATTTGGTGATCTTGCTGAATTTTCTTCTTGATCAAAAGGTGAAGGAAAAACACCAGTATTTGATATAACAAGCACTGGAATTACAAAAGCAAAAGTTGTTTCACTACTTTCAAGATATTATGATATTCCAATAGAAAAAACAATTTCAATTGGTGATAGTTATAATGATATTCCTATGTTTGAAACTTCAGAAATTTCAGTTGCAATGGCAAATTCATCTAATGAAGTTAAATCAAAGGCAACTTATATAAGCAAAAAAACTAATAAAGAAGGTGGAGTATCTGAATTTATAAATGAATTTTTAAATAATAAAAATTCATTTATAAATAAATTAAAAGAAAGAAGAAAAATTATTTATCAAACAAAAGAAAAAACTACAAAAGCT
>CAKNAO010000002.1:1842-15438 GCA_929200685.1 uncultured bacterium
TTTTTTTTTTTTTTTTTTTTTTTAATTTCAATAATTATTATGTTTATTTTGATTATTTTTAATCAAATAAATAATTAATTGATATGTAAATAAAGCAAAAAATATGCTAAATGATCATTCAAATAAAACATTAATATATATTAAAATAACTCAAGCTTTAAATGTGCCGATTCATAAATTGGAATATGATGAAACTAAAAAAAGTCCAATAGTAACTAAAAATGTATTATAAAAATAAGATAAAAATGTTAATAAAATATATTTTCATAATTTTATTTTACCAATTATTAAATATGTTATTCAAATAGCAAATCCAAGTATAATTCTTGGAATAATCAAAATTAATGGATGAGCAATTGGACTTGGTCAAATTGTAATTCCAGCAATATAACTAAAAATAGCAAACATAAATGAAGAAAAAAAAGCACCTTTGAATCCTAAATGATAAGTGGCAAGAGCAACAATAGCAGGAATAGTTGTTATAGCAATAGGTCCAATAATTATATATCCTGTTTGTGGAATAAAAGAAAAAATTATAATAATTGTGGAATAAATACTCAATTGAATTATTTCATTTGAATTTATTCTTTTTGTAACCAATTTAATAATTTAACTCCATTAATTTCATACCTTCAATTGTAGCTTCTTTAATTCAATTATAATTTTTTAATAATTTTACAACATTTTTTGAATATCCACCTGATAAAAATTTTTTGGCATTAATATCTATTTTATTAACAAGTCCTTTAATCATTTCAACATGACCATTTATAAGACCTAAGGACATTGCCTCTTTTGTATTTTTTCCAATTGTTTTTTTTGTTTCAGCAAATAATTCTATTTCATATAACTTAGAAGCATTTTTAATTAAATATTTAATTTGTAATTCTAAACCACAACTAATAATAGCGCCGATAAATTTTTTATTTTTAACATGAATTATTGTAGTTGAAGTTCCCATGTTTACCATTATGCCATTATCAGTTTTAGACATCAAATAATGTCCGAGAGCAATTAAATCAATACCTAATTCTTTAGGATTTTCTATTTTAATATCAAGCTTGCTATTTTTTATTGACAAAATAATTGGTTTAATCATAAAATATTTTTGACATAACCTTTCTACTATAAAAGTAAAAGATGGAACTGTTGAAGAAATTAAAATTTTTGTTATTTTATTTTTTTTAACAATATTAGGTAATAAATTGTAAATTGTATCAATTGAATATTTTTTTTTTGTATAAAATGATTGATAATAATTTTTATTTTTAAATTGATAATTTAATTTAGTATGAGTATTTCCAACATCAAAATATAAAATCATAATTTTTCTTTTCTAAATAAATATTTCTAAATTAATTTTTCTAATTCCTTTTCAATTGAATTTTTTGAATTAAATCTTTTTAATTCTTTATCAAAAACTATTTTTCCATCTTTTAAATAAATTAATCTATCAACAAGTTTTTTTACTTCATCTAAATTATGAGAAATTATAATTAATGTTTTATCTTTTCCTTTTGTTTTTTCTTTGATATAATTAACTATTAAATTTTTACTTGTAAAATCAAGACCAGTAGTAATTTCATCAAGTATTATTAATTCAGGATCATGAATTAAAGAAAGAATTAAATTTAATTTTTGTTTTTGGCCACCTGACAAAGATTTTGAATTAGTATCAGCAAAACTAGATATTTGAAAAAAATTCATTTGTTTTTTTAACTCTTCATCACTTATTTTAAAAGCATTTATTTCATTGAAAAATTTAATAATATCTTGTGATGTTATTCCTGAAGGAAAATTAGCATCTTGAAATTGCATACCAATTTTATTAAAAGGAATATTAACTTTTACTGAACCTTTTGTTAATGGAATAATGTTAAGAAGAATTTCTAAAATTGTAGTTTTACCAGCACCATTAGGACCCATTATTGCTATTTTTTCTCCAAAATGAACATCTAAATTTATTTTTTTTAAAACATTTTTTTTTCTAAAATTTTTTTCTAAATTTTTAATCTCTATAATTTTTTTCATATTTTACCTCTATCTATTTGTTCATCTAAATAATTTTAATGCTACAAAAAATATAATTGGTGATGCAATAAATGAACCAACAAAATATGAAATATTTTGAAAACCATTTAAAAAAATAAATTTTGTTTTTCCATCTGGATGATTTACTATTCATTCATCCAAACTAAAAATATTATGTCCACCAAATGATGAAATCATAAGATTTGAAGGATATTTTTGTCAAAATGCATATGATCCTAAATCTAATCCTTTCGAATTCAAAATTATTCAAGGACTTAAATATTGAGCACTTAAAAAACCACCAGGAATTAAAATAAATAATCCAAAAGCCATAGCTAACATTACATTTTTAGAAAATGATGCTACAAAAATACCAATTCCACCAGAAAGCATTAATAAAATTAAAAAAGAAGATAAAAAACCAATTATTTTCACATCTTTTAAAGATTCAATTAAAGCAATTTGATCTTTTTGTGAACCAGCAGGTGCAGTAGTTGTGTTTCCGTATATTATTATTGAAGTTAATAACACAAAAATAGACGAAATGATTGAAATAAGGATTCCATATAAAACAAAAGATAAAAGAATATTATGTTTTTTTATGTGTGAAGATGCTAATCTTTTCAAAATTGAACTTTCTCTAAAATCAACAATAAGCATTGGAATATTAACACATAAAACTAATATTGGAATTTGTGAAATTACACCTGGTACAACTTCTTTTAATTCCATGAAAGAACCAAATAAAATTATAAAAATCATAGGAAGAAAAAATGATGTAAATAATACAGCTGCATTAGAAATAAACATTTTATTTATAAATCTTCATATTGGAAAAAAATTTTTTCTTAAATATAAAATTTTTTCAAGCAAAAATATTCCAAAAATATAATAAAAAAACAATGTAATGTTATAAAGAATTTTATTCATAATCAACAACCTCTTCATTACTTCTAAAAAATTTAAAAAAGTAATAATTAAATTATAAACAAAAATAAAAAAATTTAAAATTTATTTTTTGTTATAAAACTATATTTTTCATTAGAAACTTTAAAAATAATTGGAATAATAGTAATTGAAATAAAAATATGAAAAATAGATTTAAAAACCCCAAATAAAAAACTAGTTCTAAATAATAAATAATTATATTCAATTTCTAAAATTACTCTTCTTCATTCTTGTATAGCTCAAGGATGAAATAATCAATCAATAAATAAAGATACATTTAATATAATTATAAAAATCATAAAATGATAATTACTTTTTCTTTTAATTTTAAACAAATAAAATTCATAAATAAATTTAATAAATATAATGTAAAAACCTATTAATGTAAATCAATTTACTAAAATTCTAGATAAAAATTTTTCATTATTTTCTAATTTAGATTTATAAATTTTTCTTGTAAAAGAAAAATTATCAATATTTTGAATCAACACATAAATAAAAACACTTATTAATATTAAAAATAAAATCAATGAAAAAATCATAAAATGTTTTTCATTTTTAAGATTAGTAATTATTTTTTTAATTAAAAATGTTATTAATATTATAATTGGTGGTTCAATTTGCAAAGATCAAAATCAATAACTTAACAAACCTCTTAGCAATAATTGAAAAGTATCAATTAAAAGAGAAATAATTATTCCGAATCATAATGCAAAAATCATTCCAATGATTATATAAATACTTAATGAAAAAAAAACTAAATTATTTATTCTAATAAAAGTTTCCGATAGAATTCCAATTGAAAAAAAAAAAGATCCCAGAGAAATTTCAAAAATTGGTTTTTTTTTTTTTTTTTTTTATTAATCATTTATTTCATCTTTCAATAAATCATTAATAAAATAAAAACTACCAATGTAAAGAATTCCAATTTTTGATTTAATACTTTTAACTTCTTCAATTGAATTAAGTTTCTGATGATAACCTTTTTTATAATCTTTTAATTTTTTTGGATTTAGACCATTATGTTTAAAAATATTGATATTACAATCAAACAATTTATATATTTTTTTATCTTCTTTATTATTTGATAAAGATAAAATAACTTGATCAAATTTAATATTTTTTTCCACTAATAATTTTAAAGATTCATTAATTGCATCATAATTATGTCCAACATCATAAATATAATTAATATTATTTTTAAATTCAATTGTAGTTCTTCCAAAAGGAGTATTAAATTTAATAATATTTTCACCAAAAATATATTTATACAAAGCATTTGCCATTTTTTTATTTCTTTGTTGATAATTACCTTTAATATTATCAACTTCAATTAATTTAGCATTATTTTTTTTAATAGAATCTTTAAATACTTTTTTAGAAAATTTATCTAATTTTTTAGGTAAAAAAAATATCATATTTTTATTTATTATTCCTGCTTTATCAATAGAAATATTTTCTTTTTTATCAAATCAATCTAAATGATCTTCTCCAATACTTGTTAAAACACCAAAATCTCCATCAATAATATTTGTTGGATCTTCAAATCCACCAATACCAGCTTCTAAAACTGCATAATCAACATTATTTTTTTGAAAATATAGCATTGCTGCTATATAAGTGATAGGAAAAAATAAAATATTTTCATTTTTATATACATCAATTTTAGGATTAACAATTTCAAAAAAATCATCATCACTAATTTCTTTGTTGTTAATAGTAATTCTTTCATTATATTTAAAAAGATGAGGTGAAGTAAATTTACCAACTTTATAACCTTTTTTAATTAATGCATCTGCAATATATTTTGATGTAGAACCTTTTCCATTTGTTCCAACTATATTTATTATTTTGAATTTTTTTTGAAAACCTTGTGAAAATAAAATTTCTTTTGTAAGAGAATTTTCACACTTACCTTTCATTTTATAAATACTTTTAATTCATTTTGCTGAAAATTTTTGCATTAAAAACTCCTTATTTTAAAATAACAAATTACAAACAAAAAGTCTTATTATAAAGACAATTTTTATTATAAATTATTTTGATAAATAAAATTATTATTAAATAATTTCAGTAACTGAACCTGCTCCAACAGTTCTTCCGCCTTCTCTAATTGAAAACTTAGTTCCTTTTTCAACAGCAACTGGAGCAATTAATTCAACTGTAAGTTCAACATTATCACCTGGCATTACCATTTCTGTTCCAGTTGGAAATTCAATTCCACCTGTAACATCTGTAGTTCTAAAATAAAATTGAGGTTTATAGTTTTTAAAAAATGGAGTATGTCTTCCGCCTTCTTCTTTAGTTAAAGCATAAACTTGAGCTTTGAATTTTTTATGTGGAATAATTGAATTTGGTTTTGCAAGAACTTGACCTCTACTAATATCATCTCTATCAACACCTCTTAATAAAAGTCCAGCATTATCACCAGCAATAGCTGAATCTAATAATTTTCTAAACATTTCAATTCCTGTTACAATTGTTTTTTTAGTTTTTTTAAGACCAACAATTTCAACTTCTTCATTAATTGAAATTTGTCCTCTTTCAACTCTACCTGTTGCAACAGTTCCACGACCAGTAATTGTAAAAACATCTTCAATAGCCATTAAAAATGGTTTATCCATTTCTTTTGGTGGTGATTGAATATATGTGTCAATTGCATCCATTAATTCAAGAATTTTTGATTCATAAGTCGAATCTCCTTCAAGTGCTTTAAGAGCAGAACCCTTAATAATTGGTGTATTATCTCCATCAAATTCATATTTTGTCAATAAATCTCTTACTTCCATTTCAACAAGTTCGATCATTTCATCTTCACCTTCAAGCATATCAACTTTATTTAAAAACACAACAATTTTAGGAACACCAACTTGTTTAGAAAGTAAAATGTGTTCTCTTGTTTGAGGCATTGGCCCATCTGTAGCAGCAACAACTAAAATAGCACCATCCATTTGAGCAGCACCAGTTATCATATTCTTAACATAATCAGCATGACCTGGACAATCTACATGAGCATAATGTCTTTTTTCTGTTTCATATTCAATATGAGAAGTATTAATTGTAATACCTCTTTCTTTTTCTTCAGGTGCTGAATCTATTGATGCAAAATCTTTTGCTTCAGCAAATCCTTTTTTAGATAGAACAGATGCAATAGCAGCTGTTAATGTTGTTTTACCATGATCAACATGACCAATTGTTCCAACATTAACATGTTCTTTTGATCTATCAAATTTTTCTTTTGCCATTTTTATTTTCCTTTTTTGTTTTAAATTTTATTTATTTTTTATGTTTAAATATTTTTAAACCACCACATGTTAAGCCTTGCAACTTAAACCTATCCTTACTTGATTTTATTATATAAAAAATACCTAATTATTATATCAAAATTAATTTTTAATATTTTTATTAATTAAGAATCATTAAACAATGATTTTTTAATAACTTTATCTACAATTAAATTTGGAGCTTTTTCATAATGATCAAATGTCATTTGATAATTTCCACGTCCAGAAGTCATTGATCTTAATTCAGTTGCATAACCAAACATTTCTGATAATGGAACAAATGCTTTAATTGTTTGAGCTCCATCTGATCTAATTTCATTTTCTTTTACTTGACCACGCCTTCTTGAAATATCACCCATAATATCACCAAAATTTTCTTCTGGAACTATTATTGAAACATCCATAATTGGTTCAAGCAATATTACTCCTAATTTTTCTTTACCTTTTGTAAGTGCTTTAGAAGCAGCAATTTTATATGCAATTTCAGAAGAATCAACATCATGATATGAACCATCAAATAAAGTTGCTTTTAAATCAATTAATGGATAACCAGCTAAAATACCAATTTTCATTTTTTCTTCAAGCCCAATTTGAATTGGTTTAATATATTCTTTTGGAATTTTACCACCAACAATTTTATCGACAAATTCAAATCCTTTTTCAAAATTAGGTTCAAATTTAATTCAAACATGTCCATATTGACCTCTACCACCTGATTGTTTAATATGTTTGCCTTCAATTTCGGCAGTTTTTGTAATTGTTTCCCTATAAGAAACTTGTGGTGCTCCCACATTTGCCTCAATATTAAATTCTCTTTTTAAACGGTCAACAATAATTTCTAAATGTAATTCACCCATACCTGCAATAATTGTTTGCCCTGTTTCATCATCAGTTCATGTTTTAAATGTTGGATCCTCAGCAGATAATCTTTGAAGTCCAAATGAAAGTTTTTCAGTAGCAGCCTTTGTTTTTGGTTCAAGTGCTAATGAAATAACTGGTTCTGGAAATAACATTTTTTCAAGAATAACTTTTTCTGTTTTTTCTTCAATCAAAGTATCACCAGTAGTAGTTGATTTTAAACCAACTGCAGCTGCAATATCACCTGTTCTAACTTCATCAATTTCTTCTCTAGAGTTTGCATGCATTTCTAAAATACGACCAATTCTTTCTTTTTTGTTTTTTGTTGAATTAAATACATAAGAACCTTTTTTCAATATTCCTGAATAAACTCTAAAAAATGTTAAAGTACCAACAAATGGATCATTCATAATTTTAAATGCTAATGAAGAAAATGGTTCATCATCTGAAGCTTTTCTTTTAATTTCTTCATTAGCTTGATTTATACCTCTAATTGCTGGAATATCAATTGGTGAAGGAAGAAAATCAATAATTGCATCCAAAAGAGCCTTAACACCTTTATTTTTAAAGGAAGTTCCACAAATTGCTGGAAAAAAATTATAAGATAATGTTGCCATTCTAATTGCTCTTTTAATTTCTTTAATTGTTGGTTCATGTGATTCAAGAATTTTTAACATTAATTCATCATCATAATTTGCAATTTCTTCAATTAATTTTTGTCTTAAATTAGTGGCTTTTTTAAAAAGTTTTGTTGGAATTTCTTTTGGTTTTTCATAACCTTCTTCATCAGGTGAACCATCTAAATAATATGCTTTCATTTCTATAAGATCAATATGACCTTCATAATTATTTTCAGAACCTATATTAAGTTGAATAGGCAATGCATTTCCATTAAGTTTATTTTTAATAGAATCAACAGCTTCAAGGAAATTGGCACCAGCTTTATCCATTTTATTAACAAAAATAATTCTTGGAACTTTATAATTTGTTGCTTGTCTTCAGACTGTTTCTGTTTGCGGTTCAACTCCTGATTGTGCATCAAGAACTGCAACTGCACCATCTAAAACACGTAATGATCTTTCAACTTCAACAGTAAAATCAACATGTCCAGGAGTATCAATAATATTTATTCTTTTATCTTTTCAAATTGCTGAAGTAGCAGCAGATGTAATTGTGATGCCTCTTTCTTTTTCTTGTTCCATTCAATCCATTTGTGATTCTCCAGTATGAGTTTCTCCAATTTTATGAACTTTACCTGTATGATATAAAATTCTTTCAGTTGTAGTAGTTTTACCAGCATCAATGTGTGCCATTATACCAATATTACGATAATCATTTAATTTAAATTTTCTTGCCATTTCTATTACCTTATCATCTAAAATGAGCAAAAGCTTTATTTGCTTCTGCCATTTTATGAGTATCTTCTTTTTTCTTAACTGATGCCCCAATTCCTTTTGAAGCATCAATAATTTCATTAGCTAATTTAATTTCCATTGTTTTTTCATTTCTTAAACGAGCATAATTTACTATTCATCTAAGTGTTAAAGTTCCTTTTCTTTTTTCAGACACTTCAATTGGTACTTGATAATTTGCTCCCCCAATTCTTCTTGATTTAACTTCAAGTTGAGGAGTAACATTTTTAATAGCTTTATTAAAAACATCCATTGGTTCTTCATTAGTTTTTTCCTTTATGATTGAAAATGCTGAATATAAAATTTTTTGTGCAACAGATTTTTTACCATTTAACATTATTGAATTAATAAGTTTTGTAATAATTGTTGAATTGAATATAGGGTCTAATAAAATTTTTCTAATTGGTGCTTGATTTTTTCTTGACATTTTTTAATTAAGGCCTATTTTTTAGGCTTTTTACCCCCATATTTTGATCTTGATTGTTTTCTATTTTCAACTCCAGCAGTATCTTGTGTTCCTCTTATAACATGATACCTAACTCCAGGAAGATCTTTAACTCTTCCACCTCTTATAAGAACTACGGAATGTTCTTGTAAATTATGTCCTTCTCCTGGAATATAGGCTGTTACTTCCATTCCATTTGAAAGTTTAACTCTTGCATATTTTCTAAGAGCAGAATTTGGTTTTTTCGGAGTCATTGTTGCAACCCTAGTACATACACCACGCTTAAATGGTGAAGATTTATTGTTTATTTTTTTAGATAAAATGTTATAACCAAAGCCAAGTGCAGGTGCTTTAGTTTTAAAAATTTTATTTTTACGTCCATTATTTATTAATTGATTAATTGTAGGCATATAAATAATTTTTTTTATTCCTTTCATTGTAAATTTTGTTTTTAATTTTGCTATTTAACTTAATATAGCCTAATCCATTATATAACAACATACTCTTGTATATCATATTTTTTTTAAATTTTTTAAAAAAAATAAAATTATTTTTATTAATTGTATTTTAAAAAAATTATTTATTTTTTATTATTTTCACCTGAAACTCTTAATATAGATTCAATAAGTTCATTTTTACGCATTGTTTTATAACCAGAAATAGAAAATTTTTTAGCTATTTCTCTTAAATCACTAATTTTCATTTTATTAAGTTTTTCAACATTTGATTTTTTTTCTTTTAAAGAAATAGTTTCATCTTTTTTATTATTAGGATTTTTTTGAAGATTTTGAGCAAACATATTATTGATAAATGGATTAATACCAACTCCATTTTGTGATTGAGATTGTTGCATTTGTTGTTGAAAATTTTGAAATTCAGGAGAATTTTTTAATTTACTTAATCTTTCAGAAATAATAAATTCTCTTCTTATTTTATTAATAGGAACAGAAACAAATATAAAAACTAATATTGGGAGAATATAACCAATAAAATTATATATTCCATATCCATATGAGAATATTGGTGTTCCATAAAAAATTGTAAATATTTGATAAACACCTATAATTGCTCCAGCTCCAATAACAAATGTTGATCAATTGGAAATTACAGCAAAAGTCTTTTTTTTATAACAATCAATAATTGTAGAAATATATAATACAAAACCAATAAATAATACTGTTAATTTTAATATAGGTGTTATTATTAAATCATTTTGATAAAATTTTTCAGCTCATGAATTAACTTCAGCTGGAACATCTGCACTATTTTTAAATTTTAAATTAGCAAGTCCTCAAGTTTTTAAATTATCAATAATTTCAGTTTTATTTGCAGCATTAAGAATTAAACCAATAAGTAATAAAGTAAAAATAGCGAAAATTGAAATACCAAATAAAATTATTCAAACTCTATATTTAGATTTTTCATTTTTTCATAAATCTTCTGGTTTAGGAACATTTTGTGTTTGGAACATTCCAGAATTCATTAAATTTGGATTAAACATAAATTTTCTCCTTGTTTATTTATAATAATTTTACCAATAAATTATGTATAAAATTAATTTATTTTTAATAAAAATACTAAAAAATAAAATTTAAAAATTTTTATTAAATAATTTTAATCTTAATTGATGGTCCCATTGTAGAAGAAACACATATATTTTGAATATATATACCTTTGACTGATTGAGGTTTTAATTTTGTGATTGAATCAATTACAAGTTGAGCATTTTCAACCAACTTTTTAGTATCAATTGATTTTTTACCAATTATAGTATGAACAACACCATTTTTATCAGTTCTATAATTTGCCTTACCTTTTTTAATTTCATTTATTGCTTTACCTATTTCTGTTGTAATTGTGCCGGTTTTAAGATTTGGCATTAATCCTTTAGGTCCTAATATTTGACCATATTTTCCAAGTGTTGACATCATTTTAGGTTCTGCAACAATAATATCAAAATTAAATTTATTAGAAGTTAAAATTTCATCTAATTCTCCTAAACCAACAACAATTTCTGCTCCTAATTCTTTTGCTTTTTTTTGTTGTTCAATATCATCTGTAGCTGCTAAAATTTTAACTATTTTGCCTGTTCCATATTTTAAAGGGATTGAACCTCTAAGTTGTTGGTCTGCTTGCCTAACATCTAAATTTAATTTAAATGCAAGATCAATTGTTGGATCAAATTTTTCATATGAAACTTCTTTTACTAATTTAATAGCATCATTTAATTCATAAAATTTATTTGAATCAACTTTTTCATAAGCTTTTTTTAAATTTTTAGTCATTATTTAATTTCTTCCTTATTTTTATTTTTAGATGAATCTTTTTTTTCTTCATCATTAGAACCATGCTCAGTTTCTGCTTCAACAAATTCTTTGCTTTCTTTAGCTGCTTCAGCTTCTTCAACAAGTTGAGCCTCTTTTGCTGCTGCTAATTCTTCAGCTTTTGCAGCTTCTTTTGCTGCCGCTAATTCAGCTTCAATATTATCAATACCCTTAATTAAAATACCTAAATTTTTAGCAGTACCAGCGATAGTCCTCATTGCTGCTTCAACATCATGAGTATTTAAATCTTCTAATTTATATTTAGCAATTTTTTTTAAATCATCTTTTGAAATTGTTCCAATTTTATTAGTTTTTGAATTTTCAGAACCTTTTTTAACTTTCGCAGCTTTAAGTATCATGTATGAAGCAGGTGCAGTATGAGTTTTAAATGTAAATGTTTTATCTTTATAAATAGTAATTGTCACAGGTACAGGTTCATCACCTCTATCTTTTGTTTTATCATTAAATTCTTTTGAAAATTTTGGCATCACAATACCAAGACTAGCAAGTTCTGGTCCTGGTTTTGCTTGTCCAGCATTAAATTGCAATTTTGCAATACGTATAATTTCTTTAGCCACGAGCAATCCTTTCAATTCTCTATGTAGTAATTAACGACAAATTATTTTTTATTGTCTTCTACATGCTAGATTACACAAAATATGTGCCTATTAATTTTAACATAATAATTAAAAACAAAAATAAAAACATCCTTAATAATAAGGATGATATGGCTGCCCATGTTGGATTCGAACCAACGCATAACGATACCAAAAACCGTTGCCTTACCGCTTGGCTAATGGGCAATATATGGTGGGGGGAGAGGGATTCGAACCCCCGAACTCGAAAGAAGTGGGTTACAGCCACCCGCATTTAACCACTTTGCTATCCCCCCATATAAAATAATACTTAATTATTATAATAAAATATTTTTAAAAAAAATAAAATTAATTTTAAAAAAAGGATCTTAGATCCTTTTTTTAAATTAAAGATTAAATTTATTTTTTAATTATTAAGTTTTTATATTCAATATCAGTTGGGGTTTTTCTTTCAAATAAAACAAGTTCAACTGTTGCAATTTTTTTTTCTTCATTTGTTTCTAAGATTGATCCAATTTGTCCTTTTGTAGGACCATCAATTACTTCAACAATTTTTCCAACAGAAAAAATATTTAAATTTTTACCTTCATTAAAATCATTAGTGATTTTTTTAATTTGTTTTTCTATTTTTTTCATTTCAAATTCTGAAACTGGTGTTGGTTTTGCTCTTTGACCTGATGAACCCACTAAACCAGTAACATATTGAGTATTACGAATCATAAATCATGCTTGATTAGTCATTTCCATTTTGACAAAAATATATCCTGGAAAAAGAGATTTCATTCTAATTTTATAATTTTCTCCAGCCATTTTTTTTTGAATTTCTTTTGGTGTTAAATGAGGAACACGCATTACTTTAATATCACCAAAAGAATTTTCTAATCCTTCAGAAACAATTCTATTTTGAATTGACTCTATAACTTTTTCTTCTCTTCCAGAAATAGTTGTAATCATATATCATTTTTTATTAACCATTTAAACCTACTCCTAAATTTGATCATATTGTTGTAAAAATAAAAGCAACTCCAAATAAAAAAATAGAATTTAAAAAAATAAAAAATAAAACAACTAAAAAATCTTTATTTGCAATTTTTAAAGGTGTTCATCTTACTCTTTTTAATTCTTTAATAAACATTTTTATTTTTTTCATTATTTTTCTTCCTTATGAATTATATGTAATTTACAATTTTTACAATATTTTTTAATAATAAGTCTTTTTTGAATACTTTTTGAAACTTTATAATTTTTTGATTTACAATTGTTGCAAGCAAGTGCAATTTTTTTTTATTCATTAAAACATTATACTTAATTTTTAATTTGTTCAAATAATTTTAATTTAATTAAATTTATTTTTTTCTTTATTTTATATTTACTTAAATTTATTTTTTTTGAAATTGTATTTAAATTTAAATCTTCTATAAAAAAATCTTTAAATATTAATTTTTCTATCTCGTTAAGAGAACTAATATCCAAAGGAATTTTTATATCATCTTTATCATTAACTCTTAAATAAGATTCTTTTTCATTTATTGAATAATAATTATTTAAAACTTTAAATTTATTTGAATTAAACATTCTACATTTATTACTTGTAAAATATTTGCATTGAAGTCCTAAATAACTTTTAAATGGAACTTTCATTTCAAAATCAAATTTTTCAACATATTTTGGAATATGATATAAAAATTCAAAATAAAA
>CAKNAO010000002.1:15448-21952 GCA_929200685.1 uncultured bacterium
TGTTAAAGGAATTCCTTTATAATTTTTAATTTTTTGTTCAATTATTGTTTTAAAAACTAATTTAAAATTTAAATCCATTCATTTTACTATTTTATTTTTACTTAATTTTTTTAATTTTAGAATGTCATTTTTGAAAAAAATTTGGTTCATTTTTTATAAATCCTTTCTAAATTTTAAAAAGAAATATACCCGCTGCTACTGAAACATTTAAAGATTGAACATTACCTTTTAATTTAATATGAATATTTTGATGAGATTTTTTTAAAAGTGTTTTACTAACTCCTTTTGATTCATTCCCTAAAATAAGAGCCATTGGATAATTAAATCTAATATTTTTTATAGAAGCAGAATTTTTATTTAATGTTGTTGCAAAAATTCAAAAATTATTATTTTTTAATTTATCAACAATTGAATTAAGTGAATCTACCCTTATAATTTTGATGCCAATTTGTCCACCTGAAGAAACTTTTAATACAATTGGCGTCACTTTTATTGATCTTTTTTTCGGAATAATTATATGTTTAATTCCTAAAGCATTTGATGTTCTAATAATTGCTCCAAAATTATAAGGATCTTGAATATGATCTAATATTAAAATTTTTTGGGGTTTATCTTCAAAAATATCTTTGATATTAAAATAATTAAATTTTTCAATTTCTGCAATAATACCTTGATGATTAGTTTTAGAAGCAATTTTATCAAGTTGATGTTTTGAAATTTTTTTTAATTCAATATTTGAATCTAAATTAATATTTAATTTATTTGAAAAATAAATTTTTTTAATTGGAACTTTATTTTTCAAAGCTTCTTTAACTGAATTTTTCCCACAAATATATTTTGACATATTTACACCTTAAATTTTTCCTAAAAAAATAATATAAATTAAATTATTTTTTATCAAAAAGTTCTTTTTGAATTTTATCGGCCTTTTTATATTTCTTTTTTTCTCTTAATTTATTTCATTTTTTAAAAAGTTTTTTATCATTATTATTTAAAATTTTTTTAGAAAAATTAAAACCAAGTAATTTCATTATCTCTATGATTTCACTTGCATTAGATTTATTTTTATTAAATAATTTTATTTTTTTATTAATTAATTTTAATCCATTAGTTCAATTTCAATTTAAAAATTCATTAGCAATTTTTGAAATATTAATTTTTGATTTATTTTCAAGTTGAGCTTTAATAAAAATATTTTTAAATTTTTCTTTTTGATTAAAAGATTGTTGAATTAAATTTTTATTTAAATTAATTGGTTTTGTTGGATTTGAATTTAAAAATAAAAATCTTAAAGTGTCTGCATCAAATTTTTTTATAAATTTAGTTGCTAAAATAACATTTTTTTTTGATTTAGACATTTTTTGATTATTAAATTCAACTTTTCCTAAATGTTTTCATTTTTTAGTTATTGGTTTATTAAATAATGCTTCATATTGAGCATTTTCATTTTCATTGTGTGGAAATATAAGATCAATTCCTGATCCATGAATATCAAGTGATTCACCATTTAAATATTTATTATTTAAAACAGCACATTCAGTGTGTCAACCAGGACGACCTTTTGATCATGGTGAATCATAATTTATTCCTTTATTTGTTTTTTTTCAAACAACAAAATCTAATTTATTTTTTTTTTCTTTAAAACTATTAAATATTTTATTTTCTTGAATATTTTGACCTGAAATATTTCCATAATTATTAAATTTTGAAATATCAAAATAAACATTTCCATTATTTTTATAAGCAATTTTTTTATCTATTAAATTTTGAATAAAATTAATCATTAAATCAATGTTTTCGCTAACAAGTGGCATATGATTTGGAAAAATAATATTAAATTTTAATAAAAGTTCTTTATATTCTTCAAAATAAATGTTTGTAATTTTTTTTTCTGGAATATTTTTTTTAATTGATTCTAAAATTATTTTGTCATCAATATCAGTAATATTATGAATAAAATTAATTTTATTTCCAAAATATTTATTTGTTCGATTATAAATATCAAATGAAATTATAGGTCTCATATTACCAACATGAGGAGAACTATAAACTGTAGGACCACAAACATAAACATTTTTTTTCATTATTGTTTTCCTCAACTATTTCCAGTTTTATTATAAATAAGTGGT
Organism: uncultured bacterium; assembly: GCA_929200685.1. Taxonomy (GTDB): domain Bacteria; phylum Bacillota_I; class Bacilli_A; order Mycoplasmatales; family Metamycoplasmataceae; genus DT-68. Next base: position 17,578 of record CAKNAO010000002.1, read on the forward strand.
GAAATGATTTTATAAGAAAATAAAATAACAACCATATTAGTTCAAATTTTAACAGGCGAAATTAAAAGATGACCAGTTAAAATTATTAAAAATCCTTCATCAAGATCTCAAGTTTCAATATCACCAAGTGATACTAATGGTGTATTAATAATTTCAAGTATTGCTGAAAAAGTAACAATTGGTAAAATAGCATTAAATGTTGATGGTTTTAAAACAAATCTAAAAACAATTGTGGCTATAAACATTGTTCCTGTACCAGAAGTTGCTATAAATAAAAATAATCATTTATTTTTAATTAATTTTTGATTTTGAAAAACACTTTCAGGTTGAATAATTATAAAAGTCAATACAGTTGTAAAAATTGTTAAAAGTGTAATAATTGTAATAAAAAAATTAATATTATCTACCTTTTTTTCTCTTTCTTTATCAACTTCATCTTTATTTTTTCATCTTCTATTCATAAAATGACCAATAAAGCCAGGAACAAAGCCTGCAGCAGCAAAAGCAAGAGTATATCAACCATGAATATATGTTGGGATTATTGAAAATGAAATAACGTCTGCAATTGCACCAGTAGTAGCACCAATTAGAGGTCCAAAAATATAACCTGTTAATTTAATTGGAAGTCCACCAGCCATTAATTTAAATGAAGGAAGTGAAGCAATTGGAGCAATTCTAGTAAAAATAAGAATAAATACAACACTTGTTGCAATTAAAATAGAAACAAATGAAATTTTTTTATTTGTTCAAGTTTTTTTTCTTTTACTTCAAATGTGTCACATTTAATTCCTTTTTTATTTATGATATTTTAGATTATTTTTAATTGAAAAACTTCTATATATTTGTTCCATAAGCATAATTCTAAACATTTGATGAGGAAAAGTCATTTTAGAAAAACTTATTTTTTCTTTAAATTGTTTTTCACAAATTCCATTTGAACCACCAATTATAAAAGTTACATTATCTTCATTAAATATTTTTGTAAATTCTTTTGAAGATTTTATTTTTCCATTTAAAGAACAACAAATTACTTTTGAACCTTTTGGTATTTTTTTAATTATAGCCATTGTTTCATTTGTTTTTTTTATATTAATATTTTTATTTTTATTTTCTTTAATTTCAACAATATTAATATCACAATAAATATTTGTTCTTTTTTTATATTTATTAAATAAAGTTTGATATTCTTTTGAAAGTTTACCAATTGCAATAATATTAAGTTTCATTTTTATGCCTTTTATATTCTAAATGAAACATTAACATTTGAATGTCTGTTGGATTAATACCACTAATTCTTGAGGCTTGTCCAATTGTTTTGGGTTTAATTTTTTTCATTTTGATTTTTGCTTCAGTAGCAAGATTTATTACATCATCAAATTTAAATTCTTTAGGTATTTTAATATTTTCAAGCTTTTTAAGTTTTTTTGCTTCAGTTTGTTGTTTTTTAATATAACCTTTAAGACGCACTCTAATTGAAACTTCATATATTCATTTAAAATTTGAAACATCATAAATATTAATTTCAATTCTCGAAAGAAGATTTAAAAAAGAAGGACCATTTTTAATATTCATTTTAATTGCTAAAGGATCTTTAGAAGATAAATGAATTTTTGAAAGTCTTTCAATTTCTCTTTCTATTTGTTTATATTTATTTACTACAAATTCAAACTTTTTTTTAGAAATCATTCCATTTTGAAATGCAATTTTTGATAATCTTTCATCTGCATTATCATTTCTTAATAAAAGTCTATATTCAGCTCTCGAAGTAAGCATTCTATATGGTTCTTTTGTACCTTTGGTAACTAAATCATCAATTAAAACAGCAATATATGATTGATCTCTTCTAATTTTAATTGGGTTTTGGTTTTTGGTTTTATTTGCAACATTAATACCAGCTATTAAACCTTGAGCAGCTGCTTCTTCATAACCACTTGTTCCATTAATTTGACCAGCTAAATAAAGATTTTTAATTTTTTTTGATTCTAAACTACTTTTAAGTTGAAGTGGATTAATTGCATCATATTCAATTGCATAAGCTCATACTTTAACTTTGGCATTTTTCATTCCTGGTAAAGTTTTAAGAATTTTTTTTTGAATATTAATTGGCATTGCTGTTGAAAAACCTTGAATATAAATTAATTCCATATCATTTGATTCATATTCATAAAAAATTTGATGTCTATCTTTTTCTTTAAATCTAACAACTTTATCTTCAATTGAAGGACAATAACGAGGTCCATTACCAACAACTAAACCTGAATACATTGATGATTTATTTAAATTATCTAAAATTATTTTATGTGTTTTTTTATTTGTGTATGTTAAATAAGAATGAAGTTGGTTTTTAATTTTTAAATTACTATTATTAGAAAAAGTCAAATTATTATTTTTAATAATTTCTTGTTTAACTTCAGAAAAATCAATTGAAGATGAATAAACTCTTGGTGAAGTACCAGTTTTAAGTCTTTGGATTTCAAAACCATGTTTAATTAATGAATTTGAAAGTTTATTTGTAGTTTTTTGACCTTCTGGTCCTTCTTTTTTTCTTGAATTTCCAATTAATATTGTAGAATCCATATAAGTACCTGTGGTAATAATTACATAATTTGAATATATTTTCCCATTTTTTTTAGTAATGACTCCTTTAATAACATTATTTTCTATAATTAAATCAATTGCTATATCTTCAATTAAAACAATATTTTTATTATTTTCAATTGCTTTTTTTGCAATTTTCATATATTTTTTTTTATCAACTTGAGCCCTTATTGCTCTAACAGCTGGACCTTTTGATTGATTTAACATTTTAATTTGTGTCATTGCTTTATCTGAAAAAAATCCTTGAACTCCACCAAGAGCATCTATTTCTCTTGTAATAATACCTTTGGCAGGACCACCTATTGAAGGATTACAAGGCATGCTAGCAATTTTATTAGCATCTAATGTTATAAGTGCTACTTTATTATTCTTTTTTGCAATAGCAAAAGCAGCTTCAATTCCTGCATGTCCAGCACCAATTACAATAGATTTATAATTTTTCATAAAATAATTTTACCATAATGTTTTTAAGTCTTTAAGTATTATTTATTTATAAAATAATAATATTTTTTATAAATTTAATTATATGTACTTCAAAAATAAATTTTAACTTTTTCTTCAATTCGACCAAATTTTATTTTAAAATAAATACTTATAGATGTTCAATAACCAACTTTTTCTTTTTCTCCATAAATATGAGTTAAAGCATTTTTTTGTTCTTCAGTTAAATTAAGAACATTATGATTTTTAATTGCATTAATAACTTTAGGGTTATCTTCAAATAAATCACGTAAACCTTTTTTGTCTAAAGTTTTTTCATTCATTTTATCATATAAAATTTTTGTTTTTTTTCTATCTAATATATCTTGATTTATTTCTTTTTCTGTTTTAGCTCTTTTTGCTTTAAAGATTTCGACTTTTTTTGTAAAAATACCTTTTGATAATAAAAGAACAATTGGAACACCTTCAAGAGTAAGTTCATTTTCATCATCTTCTATAGAAATAGTAATTCCATCAAAGTTTTTAGGATAACCACTTAAAGTTTTAATTTTTGTTAAAATTTCTTCTTTATTTTTAGTTATTGAACCACTTAATTCATCAATAATAATTTCTTTAGAATTTGAAGGTAAATTATTTAGTAATATTTCAATTTCAGCAATTTTTTCAATATCTGTTTTACTTCTCTTTACTATAAAACCTATTACCTTTTTTCTAACATTGCCTTTTGATATTTGCAACACAATTGCAACACCTTCAAGATTAATTTCAGTATCTTCATCTTTAATAGAAATAGAAACTCCTTTTAAATCTGAAGGATAAAAATTTAAAGCTTGAATCTTAGCAAGAATTGAATTTTTATTATTTGTTATTGAACCACCTATTTCATCAATAGTAATAGTTTTTGGAATATGCCTTTCTAATAAATTTTTAATTTCATTAATATCATTTTGTATTTCAACTAAAGTTTGAATTTTTTTAACTCTAAATATTGAAACATTTTTTGATTGACCATTTTTTGTTAAAGTAAGTTCAAAATTAGTTCCTTCTAAACTAACAATATCATCACTTTCTTTTATTGAAATAATAACTCCATTTAAATCTAATTCACTATAACCACTTAAAAATTTAATTTTTTCAAGAATTGCTTCTTTATTATCAGTGATTGAACCACTTGTTGCTGCAATAGTAACTTCTTTTGAAGTTAAAGTATTTAATAATCTTTCAACTTCATTAATATCATTTTTTATTTCATCTTGACTTTGATTTCTTTTAACTCTAAATATTGAAACATCTTTTGATTGACCATTTTTTGTTAAAGTAAGTTCAACATTAATTC
>CAKNAO010000003.1 GCA_929200685.1 uncultured bacterium
CTAAACATATTATTAATAAAGAAGCAATTAAAGATATGAAACCTAATGTATTAATTATTAATACTTCAAGAGGTGGTTTAATTAATACTGAAGATTTAATTTGAGGGCTTGATAATGGCTATATTAGAGGTGCTGGTATTGATGTTTATGAACAAGAAGCAGGTTGATTTTTTATTGATCATCAAGATGACATCATTAAAGACAGAACTCTTTCAAGACTTATGATGCATAGAAATGTTATTTTAACTTCTCACCAAGCTTTTTTCACTAATTTAGCTTTAAATGAAATTGCTTCATCAATTTTAGAAAGTGTTGATTTAGTTGAAAGTGGTGAAAAGAAACTAAAAACTGAAATTTTTTTACAAAAAGATGGCAAAATTGTTAATGGTTAAAAAATATAATCATTATTTTTTAAAAATTATAATATTTAAATATGCTTAATAATTTAATTGAAACATTGTTATTAGAAAAAAGAAAATATGGTTTAAAAGAAAAAATTTCTAATAAAGAAATTAAAATGTTAAAAAAAGATTTTCCAATTCAAAAAATAATTGGTTTTGTTAATTTTGATGATGTTTATATAAATTTAAAATACAATGTTTTAATTCCAAGATATGAAACTGAAGAAGTAATGCTTGAATCTTTAAAATATATTAATTCAAATTCAAAAGTTTTAGATCTTTGTACTGGTAGTGGATATATTGGTCTTTCAATTAAGAAAAAAATTAATGCTAATGTTACTCTTTCTGATATTTCTAAAGATTCTATTAAACAAGCAAAAAAAAATTCTAAAATTAATAAATTAAAAGTAAAAATTATTAAATCAAATATGTTTGAAAATATTAATGAAAAATATGATTTAATAATTTCTAACCCCCCATATATTCCAAATCATATTAAACTTAGTAAAAGCATTTTAAAATTTGAACCTTCTAATGCACTTTTTGGTGGTAAAGATGGTAATAATTTTTACAAAATTATTATTCAAAATGCTTCTAAATATCTTAAAAAAAATGGAATTTTAATTTTAGAAATATCAAAAGATAATTTAGAATATGTAAAATCTTTTGGTTTTAAAATTAAAAATGATATAAACAATAAACCAAGAATAGCAATTAAAAAATTTAATGTTTTATAATTAAATTAATAATTTTGAAAGGTAAAATGAAAAAAATTATTCAAAATGTAAAAATAATTAATTTTGATAATGTTATCAATAATGTTGATATTGAAATTTTAAGTGGAAAAATAAAAAAAATAATTCCAAAAAAAGGAAAATCCAAATTTATAATTATTCCAGGTTTTGTTGATCTTCATATTCATGGTGCTTTAAATAAAGATGTTATGGAAGGTAAAAAATCAATTGAATTTATTTCAAAATATATTGTAAAATTTGGAACAACTTCATTTCTTCCTACATTAATGACTGCTTCAAAAAACAAAATTTTAAATTCATTAAAAGAATCTTCCAAAGCTATTTCAATAGGAAGTAAAATAATTGGTTTACATATTGAAGGTCCTTGAATTTCAAAAGAAAAAAAAGGAGCACATAAAGAAAAATTTTTATATTCTCCAACTTTAGAAGATGTTAAAGAATTTCAAAAATCAGCAAATGGTAAATTAATAAGAATTGACTTTGCTCCTGAAATTTGTGGAAAAGAAATTATTGAAGAAATGTTAAAACAAAAAATTGTCCCAGTAGTTGGCCATACAAATGCTAATTTTGATCAAGCAAATAAAGCTTTTGAAAATGGGGCAACATCATCAACTCACACTTGAAATGCAATGAGTGGAATTAATGCAAGAAATCCTGGTGCTACTTTAGCAGCATTAACAAATAAACAATGTTTTGTAGAAATTATTCCAGATTTTATTCATTTAAAAAAAGAAATTATTAATTTTTCAATTCAAATATCTGGTATTGATAAAATTATTTCAGTTACAGATTCTATTTGCCCAGCTGGAATGCCAAATGGAGAATATGTTTCTGGAGGACAATTAGTAGTTAAAAAAGATTTTAAAATTACTTTAAAAAAATTAGGTAATATTGCTGGTGGTGCTTCTATGATGTCAGATTTATTTAAAAATTTATTATTAATGAATTATTCTCCAAGTCAAGCAGTTCAACTAACTTCTTATAATGCTGCAAAAAATCATGGATTAGAAAAACAAATAGCTTATATAAAAGAAGATTATTATGCTGATTTAATTATTTATGATAATAATTTTAAAAATATTCAAAAAGTTTTTGTAAATGGAATAGAAAAATATAATAAAAATATTAAATAAAATTATTTTTGACATTTAAAACAATAATAAGTTCCACGACCACCCACTCATTTTTTCAATATTTTTTCTTTACATCTTGAACAAGGTAAATCTTTTTTTGTATGAACATTTAAAAAATTTTGGAATAAACCTTCTTTAGAATTAAGGGCAACATAACTATCAATTGTTGAACCACCTAGTTTATATGATTTTTCCATAATTTCATATGAAGTTTTTAAAATTTTTTTTAGTTGTTTAATTGTAATTTGATTTGAAGGAGTTTCTGGTTCAATTTTTTCAATTCATAAAACTTCATTTACATAAATATTTCCTAAACCTACTAAAATTTTTTGATCTAAAAGAGAAGTTTTTATTGGAATTCTTTTTTTAGATAATTTTTGGTGTAATCAATTAACATCAGTATTTTGTGCTTCTTTTCCAAGTAATGAAAGAGGTTTTTGATTTAAATAATCTCCTTTTAATAAGTGGAAAGTACCAAATTGACGAGAATCATTAAAATAAAGATTAGTTTTATCTTCAAAATTAAATATTATATGATCATGTTTAGGGTTTTGACCTTTTAAAATATTTCTAAATTTACCTTCTAATCTTAAATGAACAAGAATTTTATAGTCATTATCAATATCAAATACAATTCATTTTCCAACATTAAAAATCTTTAAAATTTTTTTTCCTTTTACAATTTCTTTAAATTTATTATGATCAATGTTTTTGATTATTTTAGGAAGATTGATATAAATGTTTTTAATTTTTTTATTTTTAACTGCTTTATTTAAATATCTACAAACAGTTCTTACTTCTGGTAATTCTGGCATAATATAATGATATATAATTATTAATATGTTTAGATATAGAAAATTATTTTTAGTAACAACTGATACTGTTCCTGGCATTGGTGCTCCTATGAATTATTTTGGTTTAAGAGCTTTATATAAAATAAAAAAAAGAGATAAAAATAAAAAAATTATTGTGATGATTTCTAGTCTTGAAGAAGCTAGAAAAATGAAGGGTTGAAATCAAAAATCAGAAAAGTTAGCAAAGAAACATTGACCAGGTAAAGTAACCCTTGCTATTTCAAAAAAATTAGCTTTAAGAATTCCAGGAAATAAAAAATTAAGGGAATTAATTTCAAAAAAAGGTCCTGTTTATATGACTTCTGCAAATATTTCGGGTCAACCTCAACTTTCATTTAAAGAAGCTAAAAAAACTTTTAAACAAATTAAAGAAACTTATTATTTTGGTGAAGGAAATAATAAAACTTCTACTATAATTAGAGTAAATGATGGGAAAATATTAAGATAATGAAAAAAATAATTCTAACATCAGATCATGCAGGTATTGAACTTAGAAAAGCTTTAAAAAAACATGTTGAATCTAAAGGTTATAATACAATTGATCTTGGTCCAAATAAAATTGGTGTTTCAGTTTCATATGCTGATAAAGGTATTGAATTAGCAAAACGTGTTTCACAAAATGACAATGAAATTGGCATTGCAATTTGTGGTACAGGTCTAGGAATTTCATGTGCTGTTAATAGAGTTAAAAATATTCGTGGAACAAGAATGACAACAAAAGAAGATGCTTATTTTGCAAGAAAACATAATGATGCAAATGTAGCTGTTTTTGGAGCTCGTCAAATATCAATTAAAAAAGCTAAAAAAATTATTGATGAATTTCTTTTAACTAAATTTGAGGGTGGAAGACATATCAAAAGAATTAAACAACTAGATAAATAAAAATAGTTTATAATGTGAATAGTGAAAATTTTCTTATTATTTAATTTTAATTTAAAAGGAGACTAATAATGGCTAATATAAATATTTTTGCCCTTGGTGGACAAGACGAAAATGGCAAAAATTCTATGGTTATAGAAAATGAAGAAGATATTTATTTAATTAATGCTGGACTTAAAGTACCAATAAATAATTTAAATGGTATTGATGGAATAATTCCAAATTTTGAATATTTAATTAAAAATAAAAATAGAATAAAAGGTGTTTTTATTACCCATGCTCATGATGATGTTTATGCTGCTTTACCTTGACTTATAATGGATATTCCTAATATAACAATTTATGCTTCAAAATTTACAAAAGAAATTATTGAAGAAAGAATTTCAAAATATAAAATTGGTCATAATAATTTTAAAATTGAAGAAATTAAAGAAAGTCAAAAAATTGGTTCCTTAAATATCAAAAGTTTTGAACTTGCAAATTCTATTCCTGGTTCATTGGGTTATAATTTTCAAACTCAAGATGGAGATATTATTTTTATGTCAAATAATACTCTTGAAGATTTAGGTTTATTTGGTAAAACTGATATTGAAAAAATTAAATCTAGTTCAAATGAAATATTAGCTTTAATATTAGATTCTAGATTTTCTAATTTTAAAGGATATTCTTCAGAAAAAAAATCAGTTATTCCTTTTATTGAAAAAACATTTCAAAATGCTAAGAAAAATGAAAGAATTATAGTTGGAGCATATGATGAAGAAGTTTATAATATTCAAGAAATAATTGAATTAGCAAATAAGTATGATAGACCAATTATTTCTTATGGTAGAGCATTTGATTCAATTTTTTCTAAAATGAGAAAAATGTTTAAAATTAATCTTCCAAAATTTAAAGATTATAAAAAAATTGATTTAATTAATAATGCAGTTGTTCTTGTAACTGGAACATGAAGTAGACTTTATCAAAGATTTGTTCGTATTGCAAATAATGATGATGTTTTTATGAAATTTAAAGAAAATGACAACATTATAATGATTGCGCCACCAATTAATGGAATGGAAGTTATTTATGCAGATTCACTTGATGAAGTAGCAAAAATTGCTCCTAATATATTAGATGTTTCAGATAAAGATTTTTATAAATTAAGACCAACTGAAAAAGATATCGAAAAAATTGTTAGAATACTTAAACCAAAATATTTTATTCCAACAAGTGGTTATTATAGATATTTAATTGTTGCCACAAAAATAGCTATTAAAGAAGGAATTACTCAAGATAGAAATGTTATTTTACAAAATGGTAAAATTTTACATTTAAAAGATGGAAAACTTGCATCTCAAAAAAATTATATTAAAGAATTTGGTGATGTAATTATTGATGGTTTTGGAATTGGTGATGTTTCTTATGAAGTTATTAGAGAAAGAAAAACACTTGCTGCAAATGGATTAATAACAATTGCTTTAAAAATTAATAAAAAAACTAAAGAATTAATAGATGATATGAATATTCAAGTTCTTGGAATTGTAATTGAATCAAAATTAAAAGAAGTTCAAGAAATTGTTAAAAATGTTGTAATTAAAAAATTAAAAGAACAGAAAAAATTTGATTTAAGAGAAATTCAAAATAAAATTAGAAAAAGAGTAAGAAAAGTAATATTTAAAAAATTAGATAAAGAACCATTAGTAGTTACAACTTTTTATGAAGTTTAAACAAACATTTTTTCTTTATAATTATTGTTATATGAAGTTTAAAAAAAGAAAATATATAAATTTAGAAAATTATAACTGATTTTATGATAAAAAAATTCATGGAACAATGTTGATATTTGTTTCAATTTTATTTCTTATTTTTCATTTTTTAAAGGTTAAATTTTTAAGTTCAATTGATGGTTATACAATTGGAATGCTTATAGGTTTTTATTCACCCTTTTTTTATTTTTATTTTTTATATATAGGTTTTGAAATATTATTAGAAGATAGAATTCAAAAACCTTCTTGAATTAAATTTAATAAAAAAACTTATTGAATTTTAGTGTTAATTATTATTTTTTTATCAACATCAATGGGATTTTATCAATCAAAATCAGGATTTATTATTATTGGTTTAGAACCTTGAAAAACATTTAATACATGATTTGATACTTTCACAAATAAAGGCATTCAAAATGCAAGTGCATGATTTCCAGGCAAAACAAATGGTGGTTTAGTTGGTGTATTTTTATTTTCATTAGTTGCAAGTATTTTTTCTGGGGTTGGAGCATTAGTTATAGGAATATTATTATTAACAATATTTATTTCAATTATTTTAACTGGAACATCATTAGATTTTCATAAAAATATTTTATTAAAAAGAAATTTTAAAATTTCAAGTATTTTTTCTAGAAAAAAAAATAAACAAAAAACAAAAAAAATTATTCAAAATGAACAGAAAGAATATATTATTGATGAAAAAAGAAAAAATAAAATATTAAAAAAATCTAATATTTTAAGTGATGAAAATGAATTAAATGAAAAAAAATTATTAAAAGAAAATCCTAAAAATATTAAACTCAAAAATGATGAAGAAAAAAAACTTGAAAATTCTAAAAAAGAAAAGGAAAATTTACCTTTTGATGATCCTTTTTAATATATAATGAATTTAGTTTAAAGGAAATAATATGCCAAATAGAAGAAAAAAATCATTCAAAGATCATAGAAAAAGACAAATTGCAGCTGGTAAAATAACAAGACTTAAACGTAATGAAAAACTTCCTAAGTAATTAAAACTAAAATTAATAAATTAATTATTTAATCTATAATTAAAAAATGAAAAAAATATATTTAAATAAAAGAAGATTTAATTATAAAGATTTTTTAAATTGAATATTAAAGATATTAGGACATTATTTGGGTTTTTTTATTTATATATTTTTAATATTATTATTTAGATTATTTTTATATAGAAGTAATTTTTTTTCAATTTTTAATTGACAAATTAATTATTTAATTTATACAATAACAATTGTTCCTTTTATAAATGGTTTTTTTCACATTAGTTATTATGAAACTGGTTCATTAGTTTCAAGGTTTCTTATGTGGATATTTACATCAATTAATATGATTTTGATAATAATTTTAATGTTAGTATATTAGTTATAATATTTAATATGAATAAAATAAATTTAGATAATGTTCCAAAAAAATCAGGAATTTATTTATGAAAAGATAAGTTTGATAACATTATTTATGTAGGAAAAGCTAAAAATTTAAAATTAAGAATGAATCAATATCTTAGAGGTATGATGAATTCATATAAAACTTCTAATTTAGTTTCTAATATTTTTTCTTATGAATATATTATTACTCCAACTGAAAAAGAAGCTTTACTACTTGAAAAAAATTATATTAATAAATATAATCCTAAATTCAATATTTTACTTGTGGATGATAAAAAATATCCTTATATTGAGGTTTCTTTAAAAGAAAAACTTGAAATAAAACATTGTTTTTCAATTAAGAAAAAAACAAAAAATACTACTTATTTTGGACCATATCCAGCTGGTTTTGGTGCTAAAAAACTTAAAGATTTAGTTAGTCGTTTTACACTATATGAAAAGGGTCTTTTAATTAAAAATAAAAATCAAAAATTTTGAAAAAAACAATATATTAAAGCTTGTAAAATTTTATCAAATACTCAAAAAGGATTAGTTAATGAAATTAAAAATAAAATTCAAGAAGCTTCTAATAATATGAAATATGAACTTGCAGATGAATATAATAAAAGTTTAATTCATTTAATTGAAAACAAAGAAAAACAAGTAATTGAATTAAATGATAAAAAAAATATTGATGTTTTTGGAGTTGTAAAAAAATATGATAAACTTTCAATTAATATTTTATTTTTTAGATATGGATTTTTACTTTCAAAAAAAGATTATATTGTTAATATTGTAAATAATGAAGATGATTCAATTCAAGAATTTATTGAAAAATATTATTGAATTAATAAAAAACCTGATTTAATTATTTTAGAAAACAAATTAACTATTGATATTGATACTGAAATTCCTCAAAAAGGTAAAAAATTTAAAATACTTAAAATGGCTAAAGAAAATGCTTTAGATAACTTAGATTTAAAAATTCAAGCTCACAAAAGAAAAGAAGAACAAATTGAAGAATCTATTAAATATTTAGAAAAAATAGTTAATAAAAAAATTAATCATATTTTAATGATTGATAATTCTAATACTAATAATTATGAACCAGTTTCTGTAATAGTTTCTTACAGAAATGGTGTTAAGCAAACAAGTGAATATAGAAAATATAAGTTAACAATAAAAAATCGTCAAGCTGATGTTGAATACATAAAACAAGGAATAATAAAATATTTTAAAAATAATATTAATGCAATACCAGATTTATTTATTGTTGATGGTGGTTTAGCTCAAGTTAATGAAGCAAGAAAATGAATTAATAATATTCCAGTTATTGGTATTTCAAAAGATCAAAATCATAAAACTAAAAATATTATTGATTTAAATAATAATATTATTCCAATTGAAAATAGTTATTTATTAATTTTTTTATCAAATATTCAAATTGAAGTAGATAAATATGCTAAAAATTATCATTCAAATATAAGGTTAAAATCTAGTCTTCAAAACTCTTTAACATTAATTAATGGTGTTGGTCCTTTTATTGAAAAAAAATTAATTAAATATTTTAAAAATTATGCTTCAATTTACAATGCTTCAATTGAAGAACTTGAAAAAGTTGTTTCTCATAAAATAGCACTTAACATCAAAGACTATTTTAATAAAAGGTAAAATTTAATGTTAAAATATTTTTGTGGTTATGGTCTCGTAGCTCAGCTGGACAGAGCACGTCCCTTCTAAGGATGCGGTCAGAGGTTCGAATCCTCTCGGGATCACCATTTTTTTATTTTCTTTATAATAAAAGTATGAAAAAAAATTATTATGAAGAAAAAATTTCTTATATTGAATCTTTAATTAAAAATAAAAAATATAAAAAAGCTAATCAAGAAATTTTAAATGAATTAAATCTTCCATATGTTCCTAAAATTTACGAAGATATTTTTAATTCAATGTTTGAACAAATTAAAGAATATTCAGAAAATAATTTTTCTAAGACAATTTCAAAAGATGTAGCAATTGATTATTTAATTTCTAATGATGAAAAAAAAGAAACAATTGCAATCGAACTTTTAAGAAAACATAATCTTCATCATGACAAAGAAATTATTAAAAAAAGAATTGAAACATGAAATTTAAATAAAACCATTTTAAAAGCTTATTTATTTGAAATTCTTGTAGAACAAAATATTAACATTGACATTAATTTAAATGGAATTATTTTAAATCCAGCAAAATTTGGAAGTATTTTAGATAAAAAGGAAGTTCAAAAAACAATTTTAGAAATTGAGAAAATTTTTATTAAAAATCCTTCTTGAAAAGAACTTGCAATAAATGAATTTCATAAATTTCTTCTTTTTACTTATCCAGCAGTTCCAGTAAAACCAAAAGAATTTGCTTATGATATTGCTAAAATTATTGAATCACATTTTGATAAAAAAACAAGTTTAACTATAAAACAACAAAGAATAAAAAATATACTTTCAAGTTAACTTTTTTATTAATCATTTATAATTTTTTTAAATAAATTAAAAAAGGAGTTTAAAATTGATAAAAACTAATTTTAAAAAAGAATTATCAGAATTACACATTGATGTTATTGCTGATAAAAAAATTTGAAAAGAACAACAAAACAAAGCATTTAACAAGTTAAAACAAAATCTTTCATTAAAAGGATTTAGAAAAGGTAAAGTTCCAGAAACAATTGCTAGAAAAAATATTTCAGAACAAAAAATTATTGAAGAGGCTTTAAAAGAAACATTAAATATTTTGGTTTCTAAAGCTTCAAAAGAAATTAACAAAGACATTTTAGTATTAGATTCACCAACATATAAAATTCAAAAAATTTCTAATGTTGATCTTGAAGTGTCTTTTTTATATCCAATTTATCCAGAAGTTGAAATGCCAGATTATAAAAAAGTTGGTATTAAATATGAAGAACAAAAAATTGAACCAAAAAAAATTGTTGAAGAGCTTGAAAATCTTAAAAAAATGAAAACAATTAGTCAAAAAAAAGAAGGAAATATTGAAAAAGAAGATTATGTAACATTTGATTTTGAAGGGTTTGTAGATGGAAAATCATTTGAAGGTAGTAAAAGTGAAAATTATAAACTTGAAATAGGATCTGGTCAATTTATTCCAGGTTTTGAAGATCAAATGATTGGTCTTAAAAAAGGTGATAAAAAAGAAATTAAAGTTACTTTCCCTAAGAATTACCATTTTGAAAAACTTCAAAATAAACCTGCTATATTTAATATAAAAATAAATGAAATTGAAATTAAAAAACTTCCAAAACTTGATGATGAATTTGCAAAATCTATTAATGCTCCAAATGTTAAAACAATTGGAGAACTTAAAAATTATCTTAAAGAAGTTTTAAATAAACAAAATAGACAAAGAGCAAGAGAAAATTTTAGAAATAAAATATTTAAAAAACTTTTAGAAAAAACAAAAATTATTTTACCTCATGCATTAGTTCAAAAACAAATTCAAAATTCTAAAGAAAAATTTGAAGAAACAATTAAAAAACAAGGTTTAACAATGGAAAAATATTTTGAACAATTTAAAACTAATGAAGAAGAATTTCTAAATAAACTTAAAAAAGAAGCAGAAGAAAATATTAAAACTTCAATTTTATTTACAGAAATTGCTAAAAAAGAAAATATTAAACTTACTAACGAAGATTATGAAAGAGAATATAAAAATTTAGCTCTAGTTTATGCTCAAACTGAAGAATCAGTTAAAAAGATGGTCACTAAAAAACAAATGCAAATTCCATTAACAAATGATAGAGTTATAGATTTATTAATTAAATACAATTAATAAAAAAATATTAAAAGTTAATGGTATTGTTTTTTTCTTTATAATAGTTTTATGAAAAAATTTTTTACATCAATAGAGTTAAGAAATGCTTATAAAGAGCTTAAACTAATAAATAATTTATCAGAAGAAATGAAAAATCTTTCTAATGAAAAATTAAAAGCTAAAACAAAAGAATTTAAAGAAAGATTAAAAAATGGTGAAACTTTAGATGATATTAGAGTTGAAGTTTTTGCTGTTATTAGAGAAGTTACAGATAGAAGATTAAAAAAAAGACCTTTTGATGTTCAAATTTTAGGTGGTCTTGTTCTTGATTATGGTTCTGTTTCCGAAATGAAAACTGGTGAAGGTAAAACAATTGCCTCAATTGCACCTGTTTATTTAAATGCTTTAACTGGTAAAGGCGTTATTGTTTCAACGGTTAATGAATATCTTGCAGTTAGAGATGCTACTGAAGTTTCTCAAGTTCATGAATGAATGGGACTTTCAGTTGGTATTAATTTAAAAGAAAAAAGTGATTCTGAAAAAAGAGAAGCTTATCAATTTGATATTACTTATTCAATTCATTCAGAAATTGGTTTTGATTATTTAAGAGATAACATGGTTAAATCATTTGAATTTAAAGTTCAAAGACCATTTAATTTTGCTTTAATTGATGAAGTTGATTCAATATTAATTGATGAAGCTAGAACTCCTTTAATTGTTTCGGGAGGTACTGCAGAAAATTCAAAAGTTTATTTAAATGCTGATAAATTTGCAAAATCACTTAAAAAAAATGATGATTTTGATATTGATGGTGAAACTAAATCAATTCAACTTACTGAACAAGGAATGGAAAAAGCTGCTAATTTTTTTGGAGTTACTAATATTTTTGAAATTCAACATTCTGATATTGTTCATAGAGTTAACAATGCTTTAAGAGCAAATAAAATATTATTTAAAGATGCTGATTATATTGTTCATGATAATAAAATTTTAATTGTTGATGCTTTTACTGGTCGTGTAATGGAGGGAAGAAGTTTTTCAGATGGTCTTCATCAAGCACTTCAAGCCAAAGAAAATGTTGAAATTGAACCAGAAACAAAAACTCTTGCTACTATTACATATCAAAATTTATTTAGAATGTTTAAAAAACTTTCCGGTATGACTGGAACTGCTAAAACTGAAGAAGATGAATTTTTAGATATTTATAATATGAAAGTTCAAGTGATTCCCACAAATAAACCGATGATTAGAATTGATAGACAAGATTTAATATTTTCAAATATAGAAGCAAAATATAAAGCAATAATTAATGATATTAAAAGTAGATATAAAACCGGTCAACCAGTTTTAGTTGGAACTGAAGAAGTTTTTGAATCTGAAAGAATTTCTAAAATGCTTAAAAAAGAAAAAATACCTCATAAAGTTCTTAATGCTAAACAAAATGAAAAAGAAGCTGAAATTATTTCTCATGCTGGAGAAGAAAATTCAATTACTATTGCTACTAATATGGCTGGTCGTGGAACTGATATTCAACCTACACGGAAAACTGTTGAACTTGGTGGTTTATATGTTCTTGGGACAAATAAATCTGAGGCTAGAAGAATTGATAATCAATTAAAAGGTCGTTCAGGTCGTCAAGGAGATATTGGTGAATCAAGATTTTATCTTTCACTTGATGATAAATTAATTTCAAGGTTTTCAAATCAACCAAAATTAAAAAAAATATTTGAAAAACATGGAGATGAACCAATCAAAAATAGAGCAGTTATTAGAGCTATGAAAGTTGCACAAATGAAAATTGAAGGATTTAATTTTGATGCAAGAAAAAATGTTCTTCAATTTGATGATGTTATTAGACAACAAAGAGATTTAATTTATGCTCAAAGAGACATTATTATTTCTAAAGACAATTTATCAAAAGTTATTAAAAGAATGATGAAATCAGTAGTTGTAGATTTGTTTGAAGATGAAACATTTAATACAATTAGAGATAAAAATAATAAAATTGATTTATTTAAATTTATAGATATTATTAATTCAATTTGATTCAATATTATTGATAAAAAGTTAAAAATTGAAGATCTTAAAAATAAAACTGAAGAAAATTTAATTAAAATTGTTAAAAAATTTTTATTTGATGGTTATGAAAATATGAGGCAAAACATTATAGATAATTTATCAGAAGAAGAACTTTATTCGATTGAAAAAGATATTGTACTTAAAACATTTGATGAAAATTGACAACTTCATATTGAAAAAATGACTAAATTAAGAATTTCTTCATCAATGGCTTCTTATGCTCAACAAAATCCATATCAAGTTTATGTTGAAAAAGGTTCTGAACATTTTGCAGAACTTTTAAAGAGAATTTCACATAATACTATAAAGTTAATAATGTCAAATTATTATGGTCGAAAAGACTTAGTTATTGATTCACAAGAATAGAAAAAATATTAATTTTTATTAACTAAAAAACTATTTTTGTTTATATATTTATAATGTAAAATTAAAATAGTCTAAAAATTGCCCTTGAAAGGAAAAATTTTATGAAAAGAAATTTTAGTGAACAAGAATTAATTAGAAGACAAAAAATAGAAATTATGAAAAAAGATGGAATTAATCCTTTTTCAAGAGATTCAGAACATTCTAATAATTCAAAAACACTTAAAGAAAAATATAATCAATATTCTCGAGAAGAACTTTTAGATAAAAAAGAAGTTGTTTCTATCGTTGGTAGAATTATGACAATTAGAGGTCCTTTCATTATTGGAAAAGATGGGTTTGGTTCAATTCAAGCTTATGTTGATAAAAAAAAATATCCTCAAATATTAAAAGCATTTAATTATTTAGATATTGGTGATATTGTTAAATTTGAAGGTAATATTATGAAAACTAATACTGGAGTTTTAACAATTAAAGCAAAAAAAATTATTTTTCTTGCTAAATCTTTAAAACCACTTCCTGAAAAATTTCATGGACTTAAAGATGTTGAAGAAAGATATAGAAAAAGATATCTTGATTTAATTATGAATGATAAAGTAAAAGAAATTTTTTGAACTAGAACAAAAATTATTTCAAAAATTAGAAATTTTTTTAATAATTTAAATTATTTAGAAGCAGATACACCAGTTTTACAAAATTCTTTAAGTGGAGCAGCAGCCGAACCTTTTGAAACTTATCATAATTCTTTAAAAACTAATCTTTATTTAAGGATTGCCACTGAAATTCCTCTTAAAAAATTATTAGTTGGTGGATTTGATAGAGTTTATGAAATTGGAAGAATATTTAGAAATGAAGGAATTGATACAACTCATAATCCTGAATTTACTTCAGTTGAATTTTATGAAGCATATTCTAATTTGGAAAAAATCATGCTTAGAACTGAAGAAATTTTTATTGAAATTGCTAAAATGCTTAATAAAGAAAAAATAGAATTTAATGGAAATAAAATTTCTTTAAAAGCACCATTTACAAGAATTAATATGGTTGATGTTGTTAATGAAAAAACTAATAAAGATTTTAGAAATATTTCTTTAGTCGAAGCAAAAGAAGTTGCAAAAAATCATGGCATAAAATTAAAAAAATATTATAAGTTAGGTCATATTATTAATGATTTATTTGAAGAATTAATAGAAAAAACATTAATTCAACCAACATTTGTAATCGGATATCCAATTGAAACTTCACCATTTGCAACTAAAAATAAAAAAGATAAAAGATTTACAGATAGAGCCGAACTTTTTATTAATGGAAAAGAATATGCAAATATGTTTAATGAAATTAATGATCCAATTGATCAATTAGAAAGATTTGAATCTCAATTTAAAGAGAGAAAATCAGGAAATAAAGAAGCTAATGAAATTGATATGGAATTTATTAAAGCTATTGAACATGGAATGCCACCTGCAGGTGGATGTGGTATTGGAATAGATCGATTAATAATGTTGTTTACCAGCAAAAAATCTATAAGAGAAGTACTTTTATTTCCACATTTAAAGAATAAAAATAAGTAAGGAGTTTATTATGAACAAAAAAGTTTTTGTTTTTGATGTTGATGGAACTTTATTGAATAAAAAAGAAAAAATACAACCATCTCATATTAAGGCATTATTAAAAACAAAAGAAAAAGGACATGAAATAGTACTTTGTTCTGGTAGAGGTTTTGATGATATGATTCCTGTGCTTGAACAACTTCCTAAAGATCTTGTTAGATTTTTAGTATGTAATAACGGAACTTATATTCATGATCTTTATGATAGTAAAAATATTATTGATAGTTATATAGATTTTTCTATACTTAAAAAGTTTGAAGAAATTGGGAGAAAACATGTGGTTTTATTTTCAATTCATACTCTTGATGTAACAAAAAGAGGTCATTTATGAGCAAAAGAAAATGAACCAGAATGATATCAAAAAGTTCTTCATGGAGAATGACATAAATTTCAACATGTTCCATTTTCTGATGCTAAAAATTATGTTACTCACAATAAAATAACTCAACTTTCTTATAGAGCAACAAAAAAAATCATTAAAAAAATTAGAAAAGATTGTAGAATTTTTGAAGATAAATATAGTGTTTTTGTAAGTGGTGAAGTTTATGTTGATATTCTCCCTAAAAATAAAAGTAAATTAAATGGTTTAATTAACTTAAGTAAAATTTTAAATATTCCAATAACTAATTTTATTTCATTTGGTGATTCTGGTAATGATATTGAAATGCTTAATGGTTCTGGTATTGGTATTGCTGTTGGAAATGCTACTAAGGAAGCAAAGCAAGCTGCTGACATAATTATAGGAGATCACAATACTTCAGCTTTAGCTGATAAACTATTAGAATTAATATAGTTAGTGAGGAAAAATGATTGATGTAAATAATTTAGAAATGAGATTCCCAGATAAAAAACTTTTTGAAAATGTATCATTAAAGTTTAATGTTGGTAATACATATGGAATAATTGGACCAAATGGAGCTGGCAAATCTACATTTTTAAAGTTACTTTCTAGTCAATTAGAACCATCTAAAGGAAATATTCATATTGAAAAAAATAAAAGAATTTCTATTTTAGAACAAAATCATTCTATTTACGATGATTTTGATGTAACAACAGTTGTTATTATGGGTAATAAAGAACTTTATGAAATTAAAAAAGAAAAAGATGCAATTTATATGAATCCTAATTCTTCATCTCAAGATTTTGAAAAAGCAGCAGAACTTGAAGAACAATATGGATTAAAAGGTGGTTGAAGTGCTGATAATGATGCACAAGTACTTTTATCTGGTTTAGGAATTAAAGAAGATAAATGAAAAATTTTAATGAAAGATTTAAAAGCTAATGAAAAAGTCAAAGTTCTTGTTGCAAGAGCATTGTTTGGTAATCCTGATATTTTAATAATGGATGAACCAACTAATCATTTAGATCTTAGAGCTATTAAATGGCTTGAAAATTTTTTAGTTGATTATTCTAATTTAGTTATTGTTGTTTCACATGATTCAGATTTTTTAGATCAAGTATGTACTCATATTGTTGATATTGATTTTGGTGGAGCAAAAATGTTTGTTGGTAATTATACTTTTTGAAAAGAATCTTCACAACTTGCTCTTGAACTTCAACAAAAAACAAATCAAAAATTAGAAGAAAAAAAGAAAAAACTAGAAGAATTTATTGCTCGTTTTTCTGCCAATGCTTCTAAATCTTCTCAAGCAACTTCAAGAAAGAAAACTTTAGAAAAAATTAATATTGAAGAAATTAAACCTTCCAATAGAAAATATCCTTTTATAAATTTTGAATTAAATAGAGAGCCTGGAAAACAAATATTAAAAGTTAATAATTTAACTTATATTAATAAAAAAGGAGAAACTCTTTTTCAAAATCTTAATTTTTCTATTTATAAAAATGAAAAAGTTGCTTTGGTTGGACAAAACAATATTGCTAAAACTAAACTATTAGATATATTAATGAATAAAATGAAACCTACATCTGGTTCATATGAATGAGGAACAACAATTACTCCTAATTATTTTCCAAATAATAATTTAAAATATTTTGATAATAATGAAAATATTTTGAATTGAATTTCAAAATGACCACTTGAAAATAAATTACCTGAAAATAAAGATAATTCTGATTTTAGAATGAGATCATTTTTAGGGAGAATGTTATTTTCAGGTGAATCTATATTTAAAAAAGTAAAAAATACTTCTGGCGGAGAAAAAGGTCGATTAATGTTTTCTAAAATGATGCTTAAAGAATCTAATTTTTTATTATTTGATCAACCACTTGATCATTTAGACTCTGAATCTATTGATTCTTTTATTAACTCTTTAAAAAAATATAAATCTTCATGTATATTTATAACTTACAATAGAGCTTTAATTAATAAAGTTGCAAATGTTATACTTGAATTAGATGATAGTAATTTTTCTATTTTTAGAGGTTCTTTAAAAGAATATGAAAAAAAGAAAGGATATTAATATGGAAAGTTTATTAGCTGGTAAAATTATTGAAAATAAATCAAAATTAAAAAAAAGAATAAATTATAAAGTTTCTTTATTTAATAACAAAATTAAAAAAACATTTACTTCTTCTAAAAGTGCTTATGAATATGCAAATAAAAAAATGCATGAGTTACTTAATATTCAAGAAAGTAATTTGGCAGTTATTAAATATACAAAATCAGACAAAAGAGTAAAATATTGAACATTTGAAAAACAAAGAATTAATAAAATTTATGAAGTTATTGCAACTGAATATTCAGAATATGATTTTATTGATATTTATAAAGCATTTTTTCCTAAAAATTGAAATATTAGTTTAATCAATGAAAGAGGTTATTCATTTCATGATGTGGCCCGTAAAAATGCTTTAGTACCTAAATGAACATTTTATTTTAATTTAATTATTAATACAATATTTTTTATGTTTTTAATTACATTTGTATTATTTGGTATTGATATGTTTTTTTCAATTCCTAAAAGTTATAAAATTGAATCTAATCAAAAATGAATTTCAATTATTTCAACAATTGTTTTTTTAATTACCTCTTCACTTTTAGCATATTTTTCAATTATTTTTACTTGACGTCCTTTTAGATATTGAAATAATTTATCATTAAATGATTTATATGTTGATTGAAGAAAAGAATGATGAATTAGAAAAAATATGAAAGTTATTTCAACTTTTATAATAGTTATAACTTTATCAGCATATACAATGTATTTTATTAATACATTTAGTAAAGATTTTTATGAAGATAATTTTCATATTTCTTCAGTTAAAGTTCATTTTATTTGTTTAATTGGAATGTTTTCCACTTTTTGTTCTATAGGTATTGTTTCATTTATTAATACTATTTCAATTCTTATTTGAAAAAAAAATAAACTTAATAAATATTTTTCACCTAAAGAAATTAAAGAATATAATGAATGAATATCTTATAAAAGTAAAAATGTTGTTTATAAAAAAAATATTTATTTTTTTGAACTTCCTTTTGAAGAGAATGAAAAAAATGTTAATAAAAAAAGACAAATAAAATTTGAAATTGAAAAAAATTCAACTAAAGGAGAAATTCTTCTTCAAAAACAAAAATTAATTAAACAAAATAAATATGCAATTGAAAAATATTTAGAAAAATTTAAAGGAGATAAATAATGGATATATTTTGTAAAATAATAAATAAAGAAACACCTTCTAAAATTATTTATGAAGATGATTTAGTAATTGCTATAGAGGATTTAAATCCTGTTCATCCTGGACATTTTTTAGTTATTCCAAAAATTCATTCTAAAAATTTAAAAGATATTTCAAATGATAATTATAATCACTTAATGTTAGTAGCTAAAAGATTGGCAAATGAAACCATTGAAAGAATGGGAGTATATGGTTTTAGAATGCAAATTAATAATGAAAAAGAATCAGGTCAAGAAATATTTCATACTCATGTTCATATAATTCCATCTATTGAATAAAAAACAAAAAATTAATTAGAGGATTAATTAATTTAACATTTAAATGAAAAAATAATTTTCCCAACAATCCTCCATTTACATATAGTATAAATTTTTATGTTTTTTAAATATAATGTATTTTAATTTTAAATATTTATTAAATTTAT
>CAKNAO010000004.1 GCA_929200685.1 uncultured bacterium
ATATTAATCAATTAAAAATTTAATAAAAAATATAATTTTTTTATTCATTTTTCTCTTTATTTTTTAATAAATTTATTAATTTTATTTTTATACTTCTTTTTTAATTAATGCTAATTTCGCCTTTTGATTTATATTTTTTTATTTTTTTATTTGCTCATATAGGTAATTCAATTTTTAATTTTTTACAAATATTATCAACTAATATTGCTGTTTTATATTCACATCTTTTTTTTAAAAGAATTTTTTTATATGAATCTGATAATCCATATAATGTTTTATTAAATTTATATCTTTCATAATATTCAATTTTATTTGAGTTACTAAAAATTCAAGGTTTTAAAATGCTAAATGAAATTATTATTTTATTTTCATTTTTATCAATAGCTTCAAAAGAAAATTCTTTTTCTTTTTCATTATTTTTAAAACTAATAACTTCAATTTTTTTGTATTTAGATTTTTCATTATTTAAATTAATTCCAACAAAAATATTTTTTAATTTTTTTTTAATTTTTAAACTTTTTAAAATGTAAGCAACACCAATTTTAAACATTTTTTGTCTAGAATTTAAATCATTATTTTTTATTTTAATAACATTGCCAATTTGATATATTCTCCTATATTCATCAACTATTGAATCATATTTTTTATCTTTTCCAGTAAGTTCATTAAATAAAGTTTTTTTATTTTTCATATTAAATTGACTCCATAAAATCAATATTTTTTAAATTAATTGTTTTTTCAATTCTTTTATAAAAATTTTCAAAACCATTTTTTTTAATCATTTTTTTAAATCATCTAGCAGATTTTTTTAATTTTCTACTTTGATCTAATAAATTAACTGCAATAAAACCATTTTTATTTTTGTAAGCATTTCTTCAAGATCAATTTTTTATAATTGATCACATATAATATCCAAAATAATTAGCACCATTTTCAATAACTTTATATAGTTGTTCTAAATGTTCTTGTAGAAAATTTATTCTTTCTTTATTTGTATTTCCTTTTTCTTCTGTTCATTTGGTAGTAGTAACTCCGTCTCATCAAAAGTTTTTTGGAAATTTTAAAAAATTACTCATTATTTTTCTCCTATTTTTTTAAATTTTATTATTTTATAAAAATTTTTTAGCATTATAAAAAATAAATTATTATTAATTTTTTTAAAACACAATTTTAAAATACATTATTTTCTTTAAATTTTTCTAATTAATTTATATCTTGTGTTTGATTTATTGTATTTTAAAATTAAATTATCAAATTTTTTTATTTTTCCTATGTAATTCCTTTTACCATTGTTAGGTATTTTTTTTAATAAAATGTGTAATTCACCATTGTATCGACCATAATTATCATTTAATATTACAATATCACCTTTATTGAAATATTTTTTGTTTGTTTTTCTAGGTTTAATTCTTTTATTTTGAAAACAAATTCTAGGAAGTGAAGATCTTATTGAATAACTATTAATATCTGATCTTCTTAAATGCAAAAAATCAAACAAAATAAATTTTTCAATATTTGAAATTTTTTGTAAATTATCAACTTCATAAATAATGTTTAAATTTTTATTTTTTATTTCTTTAATATATTTTTTTAATTTTTTAGTTTCTCCACCAATTTTTTCAATTTTTAAAATTAAATTATCATCATTTTCATAAAAATCAAGTAATTTTTTAATTGTTTTTAATTGTTTTTTATTTGCTTTGTATTGTGATAATAATATATCATCTATTAGTTGCATGGCAATAAAATGTCTTATTTGCTCAGACAAAGTAGCATTTCTATGTTCTTCAATAGTTGGCATGCCTTCATTTGTTTTTCAAGCACCTATTGTTTTTTGATTTCTTGGTAAAGTAATAAAAGCAGCAACTTTTATTTTTTTACTTTTATATCATTTTGAAAGTTTTATAAATCTTTCATAATCTAAACCAGTAAATTCTTGTGGATAAAAATTATGGCAAGCAATTATATTTTTTGGATTACCACCATTTTTTAATGTTAATTGAGCTGTTTTTATTCCTGAAGAAGCATTTAATTCTATAAGAATTTTTTTAGAAAGTTTTGGTTCAATTTCTCCTTTAAAATCTTCATCAAGTCTAATTCCAGATGCACCCATATCTAAAAAAAACTTTTTTTCTAAAAGATCATAATTAAATTCTCTATAAAATTGAGTATTAACATCTACAATCACTTTCATTCCTAAATTTTTTGCATATTTTAAACAATCAGAAATAATTTTAATTTTATTATTTCCTTCACTATTATTTTTTATTTCTAAAAGATTTGCAAAAATTCTATTAAAACCTGAATTAAATGATTCATTAATGTATTGAATTGTTTTTTCTTTGCCAATTTTTTCTGGATAAATACTTATACCTAAAGTTATTTTTTTCATTTATACTCTAATTATATATTTAGTTTTTGAATTTTATACTTGTATATATAAAATTAAAATGAATATATAAAATGATAAAATTATTAATATTTTTAGGAGGAAAAATGAAAAAATTCAATCAAAATTTTATATTTTCAACTTCAACATGTGCTTTTCAAATTGAAGGTGGTCGAGAACTTGGAGGAAGAAAAAAATCCATTTGAGATGATTTTACAATTAAAAATTTTTTTATACCAAAAAAAAATGAACCAAAAAGAGAAATAAATTCTATAAAAATTGCATCTAATTTTTATAAAAAATATTTAAATGATATTGAAATTATGTCTAAATTAGGTGTAAATGGATTTGTATATAATATGGATTGAGCTAGAATAATGCCAGATGATAGTGGAATACCAAATGAAAAAGGATTAAAATTTTATGAAAATTTATTCAAAAATCTTAAAAGAAAAAAAATACAACCAATTCCAATTTTATATCATTGAGATACTCCAATTTGATTAGAGAAAAAAGGTGGAGCAAGTTCTAGAATATTTGTTAAAGAATTTCAAAATTTTGCAAAAATAGTTTTTAAAAGATTAGGAAAATATTCAAATACATGATTTACAAATGATGAAAATTCTACATTTACAACTCTATCATATTTAGATTCTTATAATCCTCCTCAAAAAAAGAATCCTAAAGAATTTTGAAAAGCTGTTCATTATTTAAACTTATCTTCAGCTATGGCTAAAAAAGAATTTGAAAATGCTAAAAAAAATGGTTTTGTAAGTAAAAATGCAATTCTCGGAATTGATCATGATTGAAATCCAGCTATTCCTTATGACCTAAATGATGTTGATGATTTAAAATCATGTAAAATTTTTAATAAATACAATTTAAATTTATGATTAGATCCTAATTTAAAAGGTGAATATCCCAAATTATTTTTTAAAGAAATTGAAAAAATGAATTTAAATAAAATAGTTAAGAAAAAAGATTTGAAATTATTAAAAAAATATACATTAGATTTAATTGGTTGAAATTACTATAGACCTGCTATTATAGCTTCTCCAAAAAGATTGAATGAAAAAATTGATTGATTTAATAAACCTATTAATTTCATTACAAAAGAAGCATATATTGTATTTCCAAAAAATCAAAATTATACAGATTGAAAATGATTGATAAAACCTGAAAATTTATTTCATGGTTCTAAAATTTTAAAAAAAAGATATAACAATAAACCTATTATGATTATTGAAAATGGAATAGGAAATTTTGATAAAAAAATAAATGGAATAGTAAATGATGATTTTAGAATTAATTTTTTAAATGAACATATTAAAATGGTTCAAAAAGCATTAAATGAAGGAATTAATTTTATTGGATATTCATTATGAACATTTATAGATATTTTTTCTCCTTCAGGTGGATATAGAAAAAAATATGGAATTGTAGGAGTTGATTTTGATGATAAAAATTTGAAAAGATATCCTAAATCTTCATTTTTTTGATATAAAAATTTAATAAAAAATAAAAATGCAGATTGAAATAAAATTAATTATAAAAAATTTAAAGATGAAGCTTTAAATAGTTTGAAAGAAAAAATATGAAAATAAAATTCTCTATATTATTTTAAAATTTAAACAAGTTCCAAAATTGCCATTGGAGCATTATCACCTTTACGATTTGGACTTTTTATGATTCTAGTATAACCACCATTTCTATTTTTATATTTTGGAGCTATTTTTTCAAATAAATATTTACCAATTGGCATATCATTTTTTGATATAGGTCTTAACAAAGATTCTACTTTTCTTCTTGAATGAAGATCATCTTTTTTAGATTTAGTAATTAATTTATCAACATGTCTTCTTAATTCTTTAGCTCTTGCTTCAGTTGTTTCAATTTTTCCATGAAATATAACATCTGTCATTAATGTTCTTAAAACACCTTTTTTTCATTTGGAATTTTTTTTAAATAATTGTTTAGGATTAGCCATTTATTCTTCTCCTTTAATAGTTATTCCATATTCTACAAGTTTATCAAGAATTTCATCAACAGATTTTTTGCCAAGATTTTTAATATTACTTAATTCATCCATTGAAATTTTTGAAAGTTGATCAATTGTTGAATAACCAGCTCTTCTTAAACTATTGTATGATCTAACTGAAAGATCAATTGAAGAAATTTGAATTTTTTCAACAAAGTTTTCTTTTTTTTCTTCTTTTATTTCTTCAAAAATAATATCTTTTTGAATATTTGAAACTTTTGAAATAATTTTAAGGTGCGATATAAGAATATGGCTAGCTTGTGCAATTGCATCTTTTGCTTCAACAGAACCATTAGTTTTAACATTAATTTTAAGTTTTTCTTGAATATCAGAAGTTTGAGTATTTAATTCTATTGATTCATATGAAACTTTTGTAACAGGAGAAAAATCTGAATCTATAGCAATTAATGAACCAGTAGAAATATTACTTTCGATTAGAGAAGAATATTTTTTGATTAAATCTTTATTTTCATTAAATGTTTGATATCCTCTTCCAGAAATTAAATATATTTCTAATTCTAATTTACCATCTTTAGCAATTTCTGCAATTTCAAAATCTTTATTTACAACTTCAACTCCTATAGGAAGAATTAAATCAGAAACTTTAATTGTTTTCTCTCCTTTTTCTTTTAAGGAAATTTTGATAATTTGCTCATCATTAAATATTTCGTTATTATAAATAAATTTTATTTTTTTTAAATTAAGAATAAGTTGAACTGCATCCTCTTTAACTCCTTGAATTGTTTGGAATTCATGTTCAACATTTGCAATTTTAACAGCAAATGGTGCAACTCCTGGAACAGAAGAAAGCAATGTTCTTCTAATTGCATTTCCCATTGTATTAGCAAAACCTCTAGCCAAAGGTTTTAAAGCAAATGAAGTTTCAAAATTTGAAATTTTTTCTGTTTCTATTTCTGTATAATTTATTTTTGCAAATTTTTTCATCTAAATTCCTTTTATTTTCTATTTTTTTCTCTTTTAATTATTTTTTTAGGAGGTCTAGTGCCATTGTATGGTATTGGAGTAACATCTTTAACTTCTGTTACTTTAATTCCAACAACTTCAATTTGTTTTCTTGCAGAATCTTTACCAGGTCCTGTACCTTTAAGTTCTACTCTTACCTCTTTGATTCCATGATCTTTGGCTGCAAGAGAAGCAGCATCAGCTGCAAGAGAAGCAGCATAAGGAGTTGATTTTTTAGTTCCTTTGTAACCAATTGCTCCTGCTGATGATCAAGAAATAACATTTCCATTTATATCAGTAAATGTAACTATTGTATTATTGTGTGTTGAATGAATATGAACAACACCATGAGTTATATTTTTTCTTTTAGTTTTTCTTGCCATAATTTTTTTAAATTTTCTTTCCAACAATAACTTTTCTAGGACCTTTTCTAGTTCGGGCATTTTTTTGTGTAATTTGACCACGTACTGGCAAACCTTTTCTATGCCTAATGCCTCTATATGTTTTGATTTCCATCAAGCGTTTAATGTTTAAAGCTTTTTCTCTCCTAAGTTCACCTTCAGTTTTATAGTTTTTAGCAAACTTTCTAATTTCTAATAATTGATCATTTGTTAAATCTTTAACTCTAATATTTTCATTTATTTTTGCTTTTTTAAGGATTTCTTGAGAAATTGATTTACCAATTCCATGAATGTAAGTTAATGAAATTACTACTCTTTTATTGTTTGGTATTTCTATTGATAAAACTCTAGCCATTTAATTAACCTTGTCTTTGTTTGTGTTTAGGGTTAATTGAACAAATAACTCTAATAACATTGTTTCTTTTAATGATTTTGCAATCTTTACAAATTGCTTTTATTGATGCTCTTACTTTCATTTAATTAATCCTTTTTTTCTATTGACTAAAATGCAAACAAAACTTGATTAAATTTTAGTGAATAGAAAATTTTAATTTATATAATACTTTAACATTTTAACACAAAAATATTTAATTTATTAAATAAAAAATATTAATGTCTATATGTAATTCTACCTTTTGTTAAATCATAAGGCGAAATTTCAACATCAACTTTATCTCCTGGAAGAATTCTAATATTAAATTTCCTCATTTTACCAGAAATTAAACCTTTTATTAAAACTCCATTTTCTAATTTGACTTCAAATTCACTCATTGAATGAACTTTTTTAACTATTCCTGACATTTTAATCGCATCTTTTGCCATTATATACCACCTCCTGTTAATATTATTGGAAATCCATTTTTAATTAATATAGTATGTTCATAATGGCTAGTTTTTTTACCATCTTTAGCTTTTACAGTTCAATTATCTTTCATGATTTGGATTTTAGAAGATTTTTGCATAATCATTGGTTCTATACAAATTACCATCCCATCTTTTAATAGTTCACCTGTTCCTTTTTTACCATAATTTGGAATAGATGGTTCTTCATGAAGTTCTTTTCCTATTCCATGACCTGTGAATTCTTTTGGAACATACATGCCCATTTCTTTTACATATTTTCCAATAGCATGTGAAATATCACCAACTTTTGCTCCTGGTTTAATTGCATTAAAACCTTTATAAAATGCTTTTTTAGCAACATCTATAACTTTTTGAGATTGTTTTGAAATTTTTCCAACACCTTTTGTAAAAGCAGAATCTGAATGATAACCTTCCCAAACACAACCTAAGTCTACTTTAACTAAATCACCATTTTTAATTTTATAATTATTTGGTATTCCATGTATTAAAGCATCATTAACACTAATGCATGAAGCATTTGGGAAACCATTATATCCTTTAAAATTTAATTTAGCATTATTTTTAAGAATTTCATTTTCAATAATTTTATCAATTTGAAGTAAAGTAACTCCTGGTTTTATAAATTTATAAACAACTTTTTTAACTTTTATTAAAATGTTAGCTGCTTTTTTCATTTTTTTAATTTCAGATTTAGTTTTAATTTTAATCATTATGAAATCTCACTTAAAAAATTTTTATAATTATCTTCAATTGTTCCTTCAACATTAATGTTAAATAAAAGATTTTTTTCTTTATAAAAATTAATTAATGGTTTTGTTTTAGTATTGTAAATTTCAATTCTTTTTTTAATAATTTTATGATTATCATCTTTTCTACCTCTATTTAAAAGTCTATTTTTTATTATATTTTTTGAAGCTACAAATAAAATCACTGCATCTAGTTTCAAATTAATTGATTCTAAAAATTTAGCTTGTTCAATTGTTCTTGGATAACCATCTAAAATAAAACCATTTTTTTTAACTTTTTTATTTTTTAAATTTTTTTCAACAACTTTATTTGTTATTTCATCAACTACATAACCACCTTTTAAAATAATTGATTTAATTTTTAAACCAATTTTTGTTTTTTGAGAAATTTCTTTTCTAAATATTTCACCAGTAGAAATATGTACTATTCCTTTTTCTTTTTCAAGAATTTTTGCAATAGTTCCTTTACCAACACCAGGTGGACCTAAAAATATGATTTTTTTTATCATAGCAATCCTTCTACATCATTATTTTTTATATTATCAATTGCTTTCTTTTTAGCATTTGAAATTTTAATAGTTTTTTTTCTAGCTTTTAATTGAGAAATTGTTTCAAGAGAAACTGTTACTAAAATAATTAATGATGTTCCTCCAAAAGTAATTTCTTTATTTAAACCAATTATCTCTTGAAAATATTGCATTGAAGAAATAAGTGATAAAAATATAGCAGAAAAAAATGATAAGCGAAGAATAATATTCGTTAAATATTCTTCTGTTTCTTCACCAGGTTTAATTCCAGGAATAAATGTACTTGTTTTTTTAAAATTATCTGCTACTTGATAGGGATTAAATGTAACAATTGACATTGCAATTGTAAACATAAATGTTAAAAACATTAATATACCCATTCCCACTAAATTATTTAAAGCTAAATATTTTTCCATTCAAATTCTAACTTCATTTTGATGATGCAAAAATTGTCCAATTGTAATTGGCAAAATACTTAAAGATAAAGCAAAGATTATTGGCATAACCCCTGAAGGATTAATTTTAATTGGAAGATGAGACACTTTTGTTCCTTTTTTTGTCATACCAGCCCCTGTTTGTTGAATAGGAACATGTCTTTCTGATTTATATAAATATCCTATTAAATAAACAAAAAATAAAAAAACAAATATATATAATGCAAAATTCATAATACCAACAAATATTGATTGTGTTCCATCACCAATAAGTATTTGTTCATATGATAATTTAAATTTTGAAGGAAGATTAACAACAATGCCAGAGAAAATAATTAATGAAGTACCATTGCCAACACCTTTTTTTGTTATTTCTTCTCCTAGAAATAAAGTAAATAATGATCCACCAACTAAAATCATAGGAAGGGCAAAAAATTTATATAAATTAGTATTAAATTCTCCAACTAATTGAACACCAGTGTTTGAGTGTAATTGTTGAATAACAGTAATGGCTTGAACTGAAGCAAAAACAAGTGTAATTATTCTTGTAATAATATTTATTTTTCTTTTACCAGCTGGACCTGAACGACTTAATCTATATAAAGGAGGAAAAACTTCAGATTGAAGAAGTGTCATAATAATAGAAGCTGTAATATATGGAGAAATTCCTAAAGCAACTATTGAAAAATTTCTAAATGCCCCTCCACCCATTAAATCCATTATTCCTATAAAAGAGGAAGGATCTGTACCAAATCCTTTTGGCACATAAATTCCAGGTGTTGTAATTGAAGCTGCAATTCTGAAAATTAAAATTAATAATAATGTATAAAATATTTTTTTGAATAATGGTTTTGAATTTATTTTATTTTTTAAATTAAAAAATCATTTATTAATAAAAAATAAACTTTTTTTATAAAATATTTTATTATTTTTTTTTGTGAAAAATTTTTTCACATTTTTCATTTTAAATTAATTCTACCTTTCCACCAACTTTTTGAATAGATTTAATTGCAGATTTAGAAGCTTTATTAACTTGAATAATTAAATTTTTTGTTAATTTTCCATGACCTAATAATTTAATTGGTTTATTTTTATTCAATATATTAAGTTTTTTTAATGAATTAATATTTACTTTTTCTCCATTTTTAAATTTTTTTTCAAGTGTTAATAAATTAATAATTTGATATTCAATACGATTAATATTATTAAAACCACGTTTTGGAACTCTTCTATATCAAGGATTTTGTCCACCTTCGAAACCAGGTCTTATTTTGCTACGTTTTTTTTGACCTGATTGACCTTTTCCTGCTTGTTTACCCCTACCTTGTGCCATTCCACGAGCTGCTCTATATTTTTCTTTTCT
Organism: uncultured bacterium; assembly: GCA_929200685.1. GTDB lineage: Bacteria > Bacillota_I > Bacilli_A > Mycoplasmatales > Metamycoplasmataceae > DT-68. The sequence goes on from CAKNAO010000004.1 coordinate 9,726, forward strand.
AGAACCTTTATTAGGTTTTAAATTATTTAATTTCATAAATTCTCCTTAATTTATTATTTCTTTTATAGAAATATCTCTTAATTTTGCAACTTTTTCAATAGTTTTAAATTTTTTCAAACATTTAATAGTAGCTTTAACAACATTAATTTTATTTGATGAACCTAATGATTTAGTAACAATATCTTTATACCCAGCAAGTTCAACAACAGAACGTACTGCACCCGAAGCAATTATTCCCCTACCTTTAGAAGCGGGTTTTAATAAAACTTTGGAAGAAATATATTTTGAAGTAATTTCATGTGGAATAGTTCTATTTTCAATAATTGGAACAACAACAAGATTTTTTCTAGCATCTTTAATTGCTTTTTTGATTGCATTTGGAACTTCATTAGCTTTTCCATGCCCAAAACCTACCCTATTTTTTTTATCACCAATTACAACTAAAACTGAAAATGAAAATCTTCTTCCACCTTTTACAACATTTGTAACACGTGCAATATTAACAACTCTTTCTTCAAATTCAGTATTTCTCTTAAAATTAAATTTTTTTCTATTTTTAAAATTTTTTTTAAATTTTTCATTTTTTTTAGTTTCTATCATATTAGAATTTTACTCCTTTTTCTCTTACTCTATCAGCAAGTGCTTTAACTCTACCATGATAGATATATCCACTTCTATCGAAAACAATTTTTTTTATTTTTAAAGTCTTAATTTTTTTAGCAATATCTTCACCAACTTTTTGAGCAGCTTTAATATTTCCGCCATAAGGAAGTTTAAGTGCTATTGTTGAAGAATGAGCTAATGTTTTTCTATTGATATCATCAATTAATTGTGCTTCAATATTTTTAAGAGATTTAAATACATTTAGTCTTGGAATTTCAGGAGTTCCACTAATTTTGGATCTAATACGTAAATGTTTTTTCTTTCTAGCCTTTGATCTTGTTGTTTTTTTCATAAATTTTACCTAATAAATACTACTTATTTAGTAGCTACTTTTCCTTCCTTTCTTCTAATGTGTTCATTTTTATACATAATACCTTTTCCAGAATAAGGTGAAGGTCTCCTAACATCTCTTATGAGTGCTGCCATTTGACCAACAGATTGTTTAGAAATTCCAAAAATATTTATTTCAGTTGGTTTAGGAATTGTAATTTCAATACCTTCTATAATATCAAGTAAAATTGGATGTGAATATCCAGCATTAATTTCTATTTTTTTTTCTTTAAGTATAGCTTTATAACCAACACCTTTAATTCTAATTTCTTTTTTAAATCCTTTTTCTACACCTTCAATCATTGCTTGTATTAAAGAATTAGTTGTACCATGTAATTGTTTAGTTTGTTTTTCTTCATTTGTTCTTTTAGTTATTAATGTATTATTTTTTACTATTATTTTAATTAAAGGTGAAAATTCTTTTTTAAGAGTTCCAAGTTTTCCAGTTATTTCGACATTGCAATTTAAAATTTTTATTTTAGTATCTTCTTTAAATGTAAGTATTCTTTTTCCGACTCTTGACATAAATTACTCCTTATCACACATAGGCAAGAACTTCTCCACCCATTCCTTGTTTTTTTGCATTTTTACTTGTCATAATTCCATTTGATGTAGAAATGATTGCAATACCAAATCCAGAAAAAACTGAAGGAAGTTCTTGAGAAGTTAAATAAACTCTTAAACCAGGTTTAGAAATTCTTTTAACACCTGTAATAGCCTTTTGAGGACCTTTATATTTTAATTCTACTAAAATATTTTTTTTAATACCTTCTTTTTTGATTGAAAAATTATTAATATAACCTTGTTCTTTAAGGATATTTAACATTGATTCTTTAATATTAGAATGTGGAATTGAGACAATTCTTGTTTTTCTTTGATTGGCATTTTTAATTCTAATTAACATATCTCCAATTGGATCTGTAATAAATGACATAATTATCAACTCGCTTTCTTAATACCTGGAATTTTTCCTTCATGTGCTAATTTTCTAAAACAAATACGACATATTTTAAATCTTCTAATAACAGCTCTTGGTCTTCCACAAATTTGACATCTTCTATAACCTCTTGTAGAAAACTTAGGATGTTTTTTAGCTTTTTCAATTAATGATTTTTTTGCCATTATTTTGCCTCCATTTCTATTTTTTTGAAAGGCATCCCTAAAAAAAACAATAATTCTTTTGCTTCTTTATCATTATTTGATGAAGTAACAATAATTACATCTAAGCCTCTAATTTTTTTTATTTGATCAAAATCAATTTCAGGAAAAATAATTTGTTCTTTTATTCCTAATGAAAAATTACCTCTTCCATCAAATGATTTAGGATTAATTCCCCTAAAATCTCTTATACGAGGTATGACAACATCTATAAGTTTTTGTAAAAAATTTCACATTCTTTCACCTCTTAAAGTAACTTTAGAACCCATTGGCATTCCTTCTCTTAATTTTCAAGAAGCAAGTGATTTTTTAGCAACTATTTGAGTTGGTTTTTGTCCTGAGATTAATTTTAATTGATTGGCAACTTCCTCAATTGATTTTGAATTTGTTACATCATTACTAGCTGTCATATTTAAAACTATTTTTTTTAAAATAGGAACTTGCATAATTGATTTATATTTAAATTTTTCTTGCATTAATTTTTTAATTTCATATTGGTATTTTGTTTTTAAATTATTCATCATTTTATTTTTCTCCTATAAAATTTTTCCTGTTAATTTATTAATTCTAATTTTTTTTCCCTTTTCATTGATTTTAAATCCAATTTTTATCATTTTTGATCCTTTTGTTTTACTTTTTAAAGCAACATTCGAAATATGTATTGGAGCTTCAAATTCAATAATTCCACCGTCTGGATTTTGTTGTGTAGGTTTATTATGTTTTTTAACAATGTTAATTTTATCTATAACAACTTGATTTTTTTTTCTATTTATTTTTAATATTCTTCCACTTTTACCTTTATTTTTTCCAGATATAACTATTACTTCATCATTTTTTTTAATTTTATACATAAAAATTCTCCTATAAAACTTCCGGTGCAAGTGAAAGAATTTTTTTATAACCTCTTTCACGAAGTTCTCTTGCAATTGGACCAAATATACGAGTGCCTCTAGGTGAAATTAAATCTTCTCTTAAAACAACGACAGCATTATCATCAAATTTAATATGTGAACCATCAAATCTTCTAATTTTATATTTTGTTCTTACAACTACTGCTCTTATGACTTGACCAATTTTTAATTGACTATTTGGAATAGATTTTTTAACTGAACAAACAACAATGTCACCAATTGAAGAAAATTTCTTTTTAGAACCACCAAGACTTTTAAAAATACCAACTTCTTTTGCTCCTGAATTATCAGCAACTACTGCTCTTGACATTTCTCTCAACATTATTTACCTTCCTTAATTTTTTTAATAATTTTTTCAAGTCTAAATTTTTTTGATTTTGAATATGGTCTTGTTTCCATTATTTGAACAACATCATTTAATTTTGCTTTGTTTTTTTCATCATGTGCAGAGAATTTTTTATGTTTTTTAAATCTTTTGCCATAAAGTGGGTGTTTAATAGAATTTTCAACTTCAACTGTTATAGTTTTTTTGTTTTTAGTTGAAACTACTTTACCAACCAAAAGTTTCCTAGATGATCTATTCATTATTTATCTTCCTTTAATTCTTTTTGTAATTTTTTTTCTATTTTATTATTTTTATTTTTTTTGATTTTCATCTCTTCTTTTTCATTAATTACAGTAAATGTTCTTGCAATATCTTTTTTGACCAAATTAATTTTATGAGGATGATCTAATTGACCAGTTGAATTTTTAAATCTTAACAAAAATAATTCAGCTTTTAATTCATCAATAATTTTTAATAATTCTTTTGGTGTTTTTTTTCTTAAATTTTTTGCAAACATTATTTATCTCCTTCAAATTTTTTGATTTTTCATTTAATAGGTAATTTATGTCCACCTAATCTTAATGCAGCTTTTGAAATGTTTTCAGAAACTCCAGAAATTTCAAAAATTATCGTTCCTTCTCTAACAACAGCTATTCACTTATCAGGATTACCTTTACCTTTTCCCATACGAACTCCAATTGGTTTAGAAGTTTTGGATAAATGAGGAAAAACTCTTATAATAACTTGTCCTTCACGCCCCATTTTTCTTGTAATTGCAATACGTGCTGCTTCTAATTGTCTAGCAGTAATTCAATTAGAAGTTTGTGCCTGAAGTCCAAATTCACCAAATGAAATTTTATTTCCTTTATTTGCTTTTTTCTTGTTATGATATACATTATGGAATTTTCTATATTTTGTTCTTTTTGGTTGAAGCATTATTTTTTATCTCCTTCAAAAATTTCTCCTTTAGAAATTCAAACTTTAATTCCTAAAGTTCCATATGTTGTTTTTGCTATTGTAGCAGCATAATCAACATTTTGTCTTAAAGTATGAAGTTTCATTTCTCCTTCTGTATATCCTTCTGTTCTTGCCATATCTACACCATTTAATCTTCCAGAAACTGAAGTTTTAATTCCTTTTGCACCAGCTTTAAAAGCAAATCTAATCGCTTGTTTTTGAGCTGCTCTAAATGAATCACGATTTTCAAGTTTAATTGCTATTTCTTCAGCAACAAGTTTTGCATTTAATTCTGGTTTGGCAATTGGAATTATTTCAATATTTAAATTCATTTTTGTATTTCTAGTTGACTTTTTAACTTTTTTAGTAAAAATATTTAAATTTTTAGAACCTTCTCCAATAATAACTCCTGGTTTTGCTGAAAATATTTTAACTAAAACATCATTTTTAGAATTTCTAGTAATAGTTATATTTCCGATTAAATATTTTCTTTTATAATTTTCAATATATTTAAAAATTTTTTGATCTTCTAATAAATAATTAGTAAATTTATTTTTTGAAGCATATCAAGTTGCATTGTGTTTTTTAGTAATTCCATAACGAAATCCATTTGGATTAACTTTTTGTCCCATATTTTCTCCTTTTATCTTTCTGAAACTTCAATTGTTAAATTAGAAGTTCTCTTAAATATTGAGTATGCACTACCTTTAGCTCTAGGTTGAAATCTTTTTAATGTTGGTCCTTCATTTACTAAAATTAATGAAATAAATAGTTTTTCTGCATTCATCCCATGATTATTTACTGCATTAGCAATTGCAGAATTTAATAATTTAAGGAATATTAATGATGATTTTTTAGGTGTGTTTTTAAGAATTGATATTGCATTTGATACATCTTTTTTCCTAATTAAAGAGGCAACTAAGTTTGCTTTTCTAACTGATATTCTTTGAATTTTTATGCTTGCTTTAGATTTTTCTGCCATTATTTTTTACCTTTATCTTGTCCATGACCTAAAAATTTTCTTGTTGGAGCAAATTCACCTAATTTATGTCCAACCATATCTTCAGTGATAAAAACATTTATAAAATCTTTTCCATTATGCACTTTAAATGTAAGACCAATAAATGAAGGAAAAATTGTTGATCTTCTTGATCATGTTTTAATTGATTTTTTTTTGGTTTTATTTTCAATAATATTTTTTACTTTTTTTTCTAAATGTTTGTCAATAAAAGGCATTTTTTTAAGTGATCTAGACATTATTTTTCTCCTTTTCTTCTTACAATGAGTTTTGTAGATGATTTTTTATTTCTTCTAGTTTTAACACCAAGTGCTTTTTTACCTCAAGGTGTCATTGGTGATTTTCTTCCAATAGGTTGTTTACCTTCACCACCGCCATGTGGATGATCATTAGGATTCATGGCTGATCCTCTAACTTTGGGTCTAATTCCTCTATGTCTATTTTTTCCAGCCTTACCCTTAATAACTAGTGAATGTTCTTCATTTCCAACTTCACCAATTGTGGCTCTACACATAGATAAAATTTTACGTACTTCTCCTGATTTTAATCTTAAAATTACATACTTTCCATTTTCATCATGTCCAAGTATTTGTGCTGATGAACCAGCTGAACGAACAATTTTTCCACCTTGTCCTGGATTTATTTCAATATTATGAACCATTGTTCCTTCTGGAATATTTTTAAGGATTTTAGCATTTCCATCTTTTATATCTGCTTTTTCTCCAGACATAATTATTTGACCAACCTTCATTTTTTTAGTTGTTAATATATATCTTTTTTCACCATCTACATAATTTATTAATGAAATATTAGAGGTTCTGTTTGGGTCATATTCAATAGATTTCACCTTTCCTTTAATACCATCTTTATTTCTTTTAAAATCAATAATTCTATATTTTTTTCTTAAACCCCCACCTCTATGACGAACTGTTATTAAACCCATATTATTTCGACCACCATTTTTTTTAAGAGATGTTAATAATGATTTTTCTGGTTTATGATTTGATAAATTATTTTTATAATCAAGAATTGTCATATGTCTACGACCATTTGATGTTGGTTTATATTTTTTAATTGCCATTTTATTCTCCTTAAATTATTTTTATTGATTTTTTTGTTTTTTTAGTTTTTTAGCAATTTTAGCAGCAGCTTTTTTTTCAGTTTTTGAAATTTCTTTTTTAGTTATTTTTTTTGTTTTTTCTTCAATTTCTTCTGGAAAAATATTAATTACATCACCTTTTTTTAAAGTAATGATAGCTTTTTTATATCTATTTGTAAACCCTTTAAATTTACCAATTTTTTTTTCTTTTTTATCAACAAACATAATATTTACTTTTTTAACTTTTACAGAAAATATGTATTCAACAACCTTTTTTACTTCAGTTTTATTAGTTTTAAAATCTACTGCAAATGTATAAACTCCATTAGACATTTTTTGATATGATTTTTCTGAAAGAATGGGATATTTAATAACTTCATTAATATTCATTATTTCACCATTCCTTCAATTTTCTTTATATCACTTTTAGAAATAATCATTGCATCAGCATTAATGATTTTTTCAATATTTAAACATGATAATTTTTGAACTTCAATTTTTTTTAAATTATTTGCTGATTTATATAAAATTTTTGATTCAGAAACAATTAATATTTTTTTAAATGCTTCTTTTAATTTTAATAAATTTATTTTTCTTATAAATTCTTTAGTAGAAATTTTATTCATCTTAATTTCGTCAATAATAATTGCTTGTTTTTTTGATTTTAAAGTAAGTGAAGATAAAAAAGCTAATTTTCTAAGTTTTTTATTAATTTTAAGATTATAATTTTTGTTAGGATTTGGACCAAATATTATTCCTCCACCAACTCATATAGGTGATCTAATTGAACCTGCTCTTGCTTTTCCGGTGTGTTTTTGAGCAAATGGTTTTCTTCCCCCACCACGCACTTCACTTCTATTTTTTACTTTATGATTTCCTTTTCTTCTTGAAGCTCTTTCGAACAAAATTGTATCAAATATTGCTTGGTTATTTACTTTAATATTAAACACTTTTGGTGGTAAAGAAAAATTTTCATTTTTTTTTGATAAATTGATAGAATCATTTATTTTTTTCATTATTTTTCTCCTTTTTTATCTTTATTTTCAATATCTTTTTTTAAAACTTTTGCATCAATTAATATTTTTTTCATTTCTTTAATAGACATATTAGTATTAATGTCAGCATTATAATGTTTTGCTTCTTCTAATAATTTATTTTTAATTTGAGTTTCTTCAATATCAACAAGTTTTTGTGGTTTTTTTGATGAAGTTCACTTAGTAGTAGATTTAATGATTACAAATCCTTTTTTGGGACCAGGAATTGAACCTTTAACAATTAAAGCATTATTTTTTTGATCAATTGTAATAATTTCTAAATTTTGAATTGTTTTTTGTTTTGAACCCATTTGTCCTGGCATTGTCATTCCTTTATTAACTTTGTTGGAAGCAACATCTCCAATTGAACCAGTAAGACGTAATGGTTTAGAACCTCCACCACCTCCATGTGATTTAGGCCCAATTTTTTGATTATATCTTTTAATTGTTCCTTGAAATCCTTTTCCTTTTGAAATGCCAGTAACATCTACAAATTCTCCTGGTGAAAAAATTGATAAATTTAAAATGTCTCCAAGATTATAATTTTTCATATTTTTAATTTCTTTAACAAATTTTTTACCATTTGTTTTTGCTTTTTTAAAATGACCAAGCAATGGTTTTTTAGTTAGCTTGTCTCTTTTATCAAAAGTAGACAATTGAATAGCATTATAACCATTTTTTTCTTTTGTAAATATAGATGTTACAATGTTTTTTTTAACCTCAATAATTGAAACTGGTAATGAACTACCATTTTTAGTAAATAATTGAGTCATTCCAATTTTTCTGCCTAAAATGCCCTTCATTTTTCCTCCATTTATTAAATTATGTTTATTTTTAATTTAAAAATTATTTTATTTTAACTTCCACTTGAATTCCAGAAGGAATTTCTAATCTTGTTAATTTGTCCATTAATTTTTTATTTGTTTTTTCTAAAACAATTAATCTTTTATGAGTTTTCATTTCAAATTGTTCTCTAGATTTTTTGTGAATATGAACAGATTTTAAAATTGTAAATCTTTCTCTTTTTGTTGGCAAAGGAATAGGACCAATAATTTTTGCTCCTTCTACTTTTGATGCTTCAACTATTTTTTTAGTAGCTGAATCAACAAGAGATGCTTCATAAGCTTTAATTTTTATATTCACTTTTGACATTATTGTCTCCTTTTATTCTTATTGAACATTTTAGGTATAAAAAATTTGATAAACCATTAACAACTATTTTTGGTGTATCAATAACTTTATAC
>CAKNAO010000005.1 GCA_929200685.1 uncultured bacterium
AATTCTTGTTGAAAATCCTCTTCCTGAAGAAGAAAAAATGACTATTACAGAAGAAGTAGAACTTCAAAATACTCCATTTGATATTTCAGATGATGAAGATGATGATAATGATCTTCCTGCATTTTTAAAATCATAAAAAACAAAATAAAATAAAAAAATAACATAAATTTTATCTTTTTAGTTATAATTGACATAGTTTTATTTTTTTTAGATTTAAAATAAAACAAAAATTTTAAGAAAGGATAAAAAATATTTTATGTCGATAAAAAAAGCTAAAAAAATAGGTTTTGTTGCTTCACTTACAATGTTAGTAGGAACAGTTATTGGGATTGGAATTTTTTTCAAAAACAGTTCTGTTAAAGGTACAACAGATGGTAATGGTGCAACATGATTATTAGCATGAATTGTTGGTGGTTTATTATCACTTTCAGCAGCAGTTTCATTTTCTGAAATTGGTTCAATAAAAACTAAAGAGGTTTCTGGTTTACCAAATTGAGCTGAACAAGCAGTTGGCAAAAATTTTGGTTATTTTACAAGATTTCATTTTGCATTTTTATATTATGGTTTATTTGTTCCTATTTTTGGAATATTTATTTCACAATCATTTTTTCAATTTTTAATTTCAATTGGCGGAATAGAAGAACAACCTAAAATATGAGTTCATATTTTAATTGGAATATTTTTAACAGCAATTCCAATCATCATTAGAATTATTTCTATATATGCTTCAGGAATTGTTCAAATTTTAACTACTGGTTTAAAAATTATTCCATTAATTATTGCTATATTAGTTGGTATTTCACTTACTAATACACACAATCTTAGTGATGGACAAAATGGTTTTGGAGTTGGTTCATTTAGTATTAGCAAATTAGTAGCAGCACTTCCAGCAATTTTATTTGCTTATGATGCATTTTTAAATGCTTCTCAATTAAGCGAAAAAACTAAAGGTGGTACTAAAACTGTTTCAAAAGTAGTGTTAATAGGAATGATTTTTATTACTGTTATTTATTCATTAGTTGCATTAGCATCAATCTTGCATAGTCAAGGAACAGTTGAAGGTTTATTAAAAGATTCACTTTCAAAAAGTTCAGCTAAAATACTTGGAATTTTTGTATGATTTTTTATTACTATTTCAGCTTATGGAGTTCATAATGGTTTTGCTTCTTCATCAATTACTTTATTTGAAGAATGTGTAAATAAACCAACATTTTTTGGTATCAAAAAATTAAAAGAAAAATTTGGAACTCAAAAATCTTCATGAATTCTTGCAACAATAATATATGCAATATGAACAATTTTATTCTCAGTTCCTTCACTTATAATGGATTCAGATAAAATAATTGATGGTTATACAAATTATCCAACTTTATTTTTCTTTGGAGTTTATGGAATAGTTATTTTATTTTATACATTAAAAAGAGATAAATTTGAAGAAGTAACAAAAATTTCAAATATTTTATATAAAGTTTGTGCTTGAACAGCAATTATTGGTATTGGTTTAGTAATGGGATGACAAATTTTCCATACTCAAACAATGGAAGCATGATCAAAACCAAATGAATCATCAAGTTGAGGATTTTTAGTTGATGGAAATTATTTCTTGAATAAAATAGCAGAATTTTGAACATTTTTAGCATTTGGAATACTTTTTATAGCATTACCAAAATTAAATAAATATTTAATGAAAAAATATGAAAATATTAACCCTATTCAATAATATAAAAAATTAAAAATAAATACATTATAATAATGTATTTATTTTTTAAAAATCACAAAAAATATTTTTATCTAAAAAATTAAAATTTTTGAAAATTATAAAATCAATTTCATAATTATCATTTTAAATTCTTTGTAAATAATTAATTACATTATAATTAATTAAGAGTTTTTAAAAATGATATTTTTATTTACTATTTTAAAAACTAAGGAGTATATTAAAATGTCAAAAAAATGAAAAGAAACATTATTGATGGCAAAAACAAATTTTGAGATGAAGGCAAATCTTAAAACAAAAGAAATAGAATATAGAAATTTTTGAAATAAAAATAAAATTTACGAAAAAGTATTAAGTCAAAATAAAAAAAATAAACATTTTAAATTACATGATGGTCCACCATATGCTAATGGTTCATTACATGTTGGTCATGCTTTTAATAAAATTCTTAAAGATATTATTATTAGGAATAAAAGTATTAATGGTTTTTATACTCCATTTGTGTATGGTTGAGACACTCATGGACTTCCAATTGAAAACAAAATGCTTGAAGAATTAAAAATGACAAAAGATGATATGATTCCTCTTCAACTTAGAAAAGAAGCAACTAAATATGCTTTAAATCAAATTAATATTCAAAAATCTCAATTTCAAAAATTTCAACTTTTTGCAAATTTTAAAAATAAATATGTTACTTTGGATAATGAATTTGAAGTTAATCAATTAAAACTATTTAAAAAATTAATAATGAATAAATTAATTTATAAAGGTTTAAAACCTATTTATTGATCTCCTTCTTCACAAACTGCTCTTGCTGAAGCAGAAGTTGAATATAAAAAACATGTTTCTCCCCAAATAATAGTTGCTTTAAAAATTCAAAAAGGTAATAATAAAATTAAAAAAAATGATAATTTATTAATAATGACAACTACTCCATGAACATTAATTGCAAATTCTGGAGTTGCAGTTGGTAAAGAATTTGATTATGATATTGTTTTAATTAACAATAAAAGATATATAATGGCATCTAAACTTACTGAAAATATAGCAAAACTTTCGAATTGAAAAAATTATAAAATTATTAAAAAAATTAAAGGTTTAGATATTGTTGGAACAATTTATATAAGACCCATTTTTAAAGATAAAACTGGACCAGTTGTTTTAGGTCATCATGTTACTACTAATGAAGGAACAGGTCTTGTTCATATGGCGCCTCTATTTGGTGAAGATGATTATGTTATAGCAAAAAAGGAAAATTTAGATTTAATAATGCATGTTGATGAAAAAGGAAATTTTAATAATGAAGCAAGAGAATACAAAGGAAAATTTTATTTTGATGCAAACAAAGATATTGGAACATTTCTTGAAAAAAAAGGAGAATTAATATCTCTTAAATTTGTAAAACATTCATATCCATTTGATTGAAGAACTCATAAACCAGTTATTTATAGAGGCACTCCACAATGATTTGTTTCAATTAAAAAAATTAAAGAAAAAATTTTAAATTCTCTTAATAAAATAGAATCAAAACCTTCTTGAGGTGTTGAAAAATTAAGAAAAATGATTATAAATAGAGATGAATGAACAATTTCTCGACAAAGAACATGAGGTGTTCCAATTATTGTTTTTTATGATCAAAAAGGTAAGCCAATTATTAAAGAGGAAATATTTGATTATGTAATAAATCTTGTTTCAAAAAAAGGAACTAATATTTGGTGAGAAAAAGAAACTAATGAATTACTTCCAAAAAAATATAGAAATAAAAAATTTACAAGAGAAATGGATATTATGGATGTTTGGTTTGATTCTGGTTCTTCTCACTTAACGCCACAAACTAGAGGTGAAAAATTTAACTGAAAAGGTAAAAATGATCTTTATTTTGAAGGTTTAGATCAATATAGAGGTTGATTCAATACTTCTTTAATTACCTCAGTTGCTTATTCAAATAAATCTTCATTTAAAAAATTTATTTCTCATGGTTTTGTTTTAGATGGGAAAAAACAGAAAATGTCTAAATCAAAAGGAAATGTTGTAGATCCAATAGAAATTATTAATAAAAATGGAGCTGAAATTTTAAGACTTTGAGTAGCAAATAGTGAATATACATCTGATGTTTCTATTTCTGATGAAATAATTAAACAAAATATTGAAATTTATAGAAAAATTAGAAATTCAATTAAATTTATGCTTGGAAATTTATTTGATTTTAATGAATCTAAAAAAATTGAAAATTTAAAAGGATTTCATTTATATATAAATGAAAAAATTCAAAATTTTAAAAATGAAATTAATAAATCATATAAAAATTATAAATTTGTTAATGTAATAAAAAATATAAATAAATTATTAATTGAAATTTCTAATTTTTATTTTGATTACAACAAAGATACTTTATATGTTGAAAAATCCAATTCAATTGAAAGAAGAATGGTTCAAACTAATATTTTTAATCTTCTAAATTATTTATTAATAGCAATTTGTCCAATACTTCCTACAACTGCTGAAGAAGCATATAAAGAATTTAATAAATTAAATAAAAAAGAATCAATATTTTTAGAAAAAAATGAAATAAATATTAAAACTTCAAATGAAATGGAAAAAAAATGAAAAGAATTTTTTAAATTTAAAGATAAAATTTTTAAATTATTAGAAAATGCCAAAAAAAATCAGTTAATCAAAAGAAATAATGAAGCATTATTAATTATAAACACAAATTCAAAATTTATTAAATCACTAAATATTAAAAAACTTTTGATGGTTGGAAAAGTAAAATATGGTTTAGAAAATAAAGTTAAATATTTTGAATCAAAAAAATGTGAAAGATGTTGAAACCATTTTGAAAAAGAAAAATTAAAATTAAATAATATATGTTTTAGATGTCATGAAGTAATTTCACAATAGATAATTTGAAGCTCTTTTAGTTAATTACAAATATGTTATTATTTTGATATATGAAAAAGAATTTTTTGATTAATTTAATGGATAAATTTAGTAAAAAGTTATATAGAAAACAAACACTAAAAAATATCTTTATATTTTTGATTATTTTTAATTTTTTATTATTGATTGACTTATTAACAAAATTAATATTTTTTAAATATCCTAATTCGGTTGAAGTTTATGGCCCTACTCAACATAATTTAATAATTTTTGGAATTAGAAGTCAAGCACATAAAACAACAACTTTTGGAGATTTATTAAATATAAACATTTCTAATTTATCATTAATTATAATTTCATTAATTATGTCTATAATTTTCTTTTTTGTTGTTATTTTATCTAATAAAAAAAAATTATCAATTGTTTTTTCCTCATTAATAGCTGGTATTATGGGAAATACAATAGATAGAATTAATTATCAATATGTTAGAAATATTTTATTTATACCATGATTTGATAATGGAACATTTAATTTAGCAGATGCAATAATTACTATTTCAGCACTTTGTAGTTTAGTATTCTTATTAATAATGATTTGAAATTCAGAAAAAAAAGAGGTTAATAAATAATGAAAGATTTAGAAATTAAAAAGTATATTGATTTAGAAAAAAAGAGACAAAGAGAGCATGTTGAATTAATTGCATCAGAAAATTATGTTTCAAAAGATGTTCTTGAAGCAACTGGTTCTATTCTTACCAACAAATATGCAGAAGGTTATCCTAATAAAAGATACTATGATGGTTGTGAATTTGTAGATAAAATTGAAAATCTTGCTATCAAAAGACTTAAAAAGCTTTTTAATGTTAAATATGTAAATGTTCAACCACATTCTGGAACTCAAGCAAATATGGCTGCATTTCTTGCAATTTTAAAACCAGGAGATAAAATTTTAGGTTTATCTTTAAATTCTGGTGGTCATTTAACTCATGGACATAAAGTAAATTTTTCAGGCATTTTGTATCAATCAGATTTTTATGAAGTTGATAATAATGGTTTATTAAATTATGAAAAAATATTAAAAAAAGCAAAAAAATTTAAACCTAATTTAATTATATGTGGTTATTCAGCTTATTCAAGAATAATTGATTTTTCTAAATTTAGAAAAATAGCAGATATTGTTGGTTCAAAATTAATGGCAGATATTGCTCATATTGCTGGCCTTGTTATAACTGGGCATCATCCCTCTCCAATCCCTTATGCAGACATTATTACTTCAACTACTCACAAAACTCTTAGAGGAGCACGAGGAGGAATAATTATGACTAATAATAAAAAAATTGCTGAAAAAATGAACAAATATTTATTTCCTGGAACTCAAGGAGGACCATTAATGCATTCAATCGCAGGAAAAGCAATTGCTTTTGGTGAAGCATTAAAACCTGAGTTTAAATATTATATTGATCAAGTTATTAAAAATGCCAAAATATTTAGTAATGAATTTATTTCTTTGGGTTGCAAAATAATTTCTAATGGAACTGATAATCATCTATTAACAATTGATGTTAAAACTTCATATGGTTTAACAGGAAAAGAAGCATCTAAAATTTTACAAAAAAATAATATTACTATAAATAAAAATACAATTCCAAATGATACTGAAAAACCAAGTATAACTTCAGGCATAAGATTAGGGACTGCAGCAATGACTACAAGAGGTTTTAAAGAAAAACATTTTAAAAAACTTGCTAATCTAATTCATTTATCATTAAAAAATAAAAAAGACATTAGAATTAATATTTCAAATTTAATAAATTCATTATAAATTAATATTTTTTTAAAATTTAATTTTTACAACATGAATCTTTTTTAGTTAATTTTAAATTATGACTTTTTATACTTTTTTTTAATTTTTTATTATAAATTCTTTTTTCGAGTGCTTTTATTTGAATTGAAAATAAAAATATAATGAAAAACAAAATTAAATTAGAAAAAATCATAATTGATGCACTCATTCATGGAGTTATTAATCCTAAAGATGCAAAAGGAACAAATATTAAATTAAAACCAATTGCTCACATTATTGCAACAATATAATTATTTTTTGTTTTTTTGCTTAATTCATTTAAATAAATTATGTTATTTAAATCTTCATTTAATAATGAAACTGATGAATATGAATTAGAAATATTAGAACCAGATGCAAATGTTATTGAAACATCTGAATATTTAATTGCTATTGAATCATTCAAACCATCTCCAACCATACAAACAACATTATTGTTTTTTTGTAATTCTTGAATGTATCTAGCTTTATCCATTGGAAGTTGATTTGACTTATAATCTATTTCAAGTTTTTTAGCAATTTCTTTTGTTTGTTCTTCATTATCACCACTTAAAATAATTATTTTTATATTTTTTTCTTTAAGATATTTAACTAATTTATGAGCATTTTTTTTGATTTTACTTTCTAAAATATAATAACTTAATAATTTATTTTTAGAATATAAACCAATATATGTTCCCACATCAACTTCTTTTTTAAAATTAGTTTTAATTTCTTCTTTTGTAGTTTTTTTAATTAAATATCTTTGATTTTCATAAATTCCTTCTACGCCTTTTCCAAAAATTTCTTTAATATCATTAATTTTTAAATTATTATTAAATTTTTTAAATATTGAAATTGCAATTGGATGATGAGAAATTTTTTCTAATGAAGCAGCAATTTGGTGATATTTTTTTTGACCACCAAATTCTTGAATAATCATTTGATTAGTTGTGATTGTTCCTGTTTTATCTAAAACAATAAAATTAATTTTACTTATTTTTTCAAGATCATTAATTTTATTAAAAATAATATTTGCCTTTCAATATGATTGAGAAGAAACATAATTTATTAAAGGAGCAGTCATTGTCATTGCGCATGGACATGAAATAGCTAAAATAGATACGGCAATTAAAAATGAATTATAAATATATCCTTTATTAGAAATTGAAGGATTTAGATTTGCAAATTTTCCAATTAATAATCAAATAATTCAAATAAAAATTGTTATAAATAAAACAGATGGAATAAATATTTTATAAATTTTATTAGCTAAATTTTGAATTTTAGATTTTACTTTACTTGTTTTATCAATAAGTAAAATAAGTTTATTTAAAGTTGAATTTTTAAAATTTATTTTAACTTTTACAAATATTTTTTCACTTAAAACTTTTGTGCCTGAAATAATATTAGAATTTTTCTTTACAAAATGTGGATTTGATTCTCCATTAATATTACTTGTATCTAAAAAACCTTTGCCATTTTCAATAATTCCATCAAACTGAATAATTTCATTTTTTTTAAATACAATAATATCATTAATGTTAACATCTTTAATATTTATCTTTTTTCCATTTTTTAAAAAAACTTCTTGTTTTTTAAGTGTTTCAAGTTTTTGTCTTTCAAAATCATTTTTATTAAAAATATATTTTTCTATTTTTTTACCAATTGAATCAAAAGCAAACAACAAACCAATTGGTTCTCATATTGCACTATTATTTTTATCAATTAATATTACAATTAATGAAAATAAATATGAAACATGAATTGCAAGTGCAATAAGTAAATCCATATTGTTTTTATTTTTAACTATATTCTTATATACATTAATATATTTTGTTCCAATAACAAATACTACATAAGTAGAAATAAACAATCAAATATATGGATTTCTAAATTTTTTAATTCAAATTATATTATTAGCACTTGAATCAACCATATCATTTATATCTAAAAACATAAGCATCAAAAATAAAAAACCTATTATTAATATATTTATTCATTCAAAATATTTATTTTTTATTATTTTTTGCATTGACATTTATAATCCTTTAAATCTTTTTTTGATAAAATTAACTCAATAATATTTCCTCATTGTTTTTTAAATTCTTTATTTATAAAATAATATTTTTTTCTTCCATTTTTTTCATATGACAATATTTTTTCATTATAAAGAGATGTAATAACTTTAGAATTTAATGATTGACTTATATTTAATTTTTTTTCAAGTTTTTGAACACAAAATTTTTTACAAAAACATTTGTAAAAGTGAGCAATAATTTTTATCTTATTTTTATTACTAATAATTTTTAAAAAATTTATTGTTTTCATAATTAATATAATAATTATAATAAAAAAATATGATTTTTTTTTCATATATTTTTATTCAATTACAATTATGTATAATATTTTTATGGAAAAATTAAATAAATTAAATGCTTCAATAGCAATATTAAATCAAAAATTAAATAATATTCATTTTAATTATAATGGGAAAGAATTTAGAACAATTCATAAATTGACTGAAAAACTTTATAAAGAATGTCTAAAAATTTATGATGATCTTTCAGAAAAGATATCAATGAGAAATATGATTGTTCCTGCTTCGTTTTCTGAATATTTAAAATTAAGTTTATTAAAAGAGGAAAAAGGAAGAAGATTTACTCATGAAGAAGTAGTAAAAATAATTACATTCGATTTAACAACATTAATTGATTTTACTAAAAAAATTGAAGTTCATGCAGTTGTTCAACCATTACTTGATGAAATTTTTCTTGTTTTAGACAAATATAGATGACTATTTAACTCTCTTATTAAAAATGATTAATTTATTTTCACTATTATAAATAAGGATTAATTTTTAACATTGACACTAATGAAAAACAAAAACCAATTCCACCTAGACTTCCAAGCATTAAAACAATAGCATTAATTTTTAACAATTTTTCATTTTTTGATTCTCTAGAAAGTCTAAAAATATTAAAACCACAAATAAATAATATAAAACCTGAAATTCCAGTTATAAAATAACCTATTACAATTAAAAAGACATCATAATTTGAATCATATAAATCTGAAAAAATAAAACAAGTAATACCAAATGGCATTAACATTGAAAATATTATTGATACATTTAAATATTTATTCATTTTTTTACCTTAATTTTTATGTTAATTAAATTTTAATTTGTATATAATTATTATACATATAAGGAGTATTTATGAATAAAAACATTATTTTTTCTTCCACAAAACAAAAAAAAATGGTAAGTAGATCTTTTCTAGTAGCTGGAATAAGTTTTTTATTAATTTGCTTGATAGGTTATATTTCTTCAATTATTGTAGATAGTGCTGGACTTCTTAAAGAAGTAAATAGTAATACAAAATTTGATTTTGCATTTTATGAAGCATATGGAAAATTAGCAAAACTTTCAATAGCATCTATAGTATTAATTTTTATTGCAATGATTTTAAGTATTTATTGACAATTTAGATTTTTAAAAGTTTCTAACACATTTATGTATGTAGTTTTTGGTGTTTATATTCTAGCTCAAGGATTTGGGTTTGGAATATTATTTACAACTTGAAATGCAATTGAATTAATTGGAATATTTGCTATTGGAGGAGGACTTTTTACTGCAATGGGAACCTATGGTTATTTTGCTAAAGATCTTTCTTCATGAGGAAGAATTTTAAGTATTTATGGTTTAACAATTTTTGTAATGTGATTAATTTCATTTTTATTAATATATTTAGGAATAATAAATGCTAAAGCAAGTTATTCAATGTTTACAATTGCATTTGGTATTTTATTTCTAGGTTATACAGCATATGATGTGTGATTACTTAAAAAAACTTCTCAATGACAAGAAGCAACAGGTAATTTAAATGAAGAAATGGAATATAGATTAACATTATTTTTTGGTTTTAGATTATTAGTAGATTTAATTGGACTTATTTGAATTGTTGTGAGATTTGTAATAATGTCTAGAAATTAATTTCTTAATTATATAAGTTTTTTAATATAATGAGTTTGCAACATAAAAGTTGCAGTTTCCTGACAGGGTTAAATTCCCTACCGGATGTAAAAGTCATCGTACTCAATGAGCATGATAATGTGGAATTCATTAACCGATAGTAAAGTCTAAAGATAGTTATTGCATCTTTCTATAAAAGAAAGTTTATTTTTAAAATAAGGAAACTCCAAAAAAGGAGTTTTTAATTTATGAAAAAAATTAAAAAAATATTAAAAAAAATAGAACATAAAAAAATATGATTTAATTCAATGATAGGTATGACTTGGGGTTTTATTGCTACTTTAATTGTAGGAACAATTATTGGAATTTTTGGTTTATATTCTAAAAATAATGTATTTATTTCTATAAAAAATGCACTTACTTTTTTAACACCATTTGGAATAGGAGTAGGAATAGGAATAAAAAATAAATTAAAACCTTTACAAATATTTGCAACTAGTATTTGTGCATTTATTGTTTCTAAATCTCTTATAAAACCATATTTAAAAAATCAAGAATTTATTTTTAATTCAATAAAAATAAATTTAGAAATGAAAATGTTTATTCCAGGAGATATTTTTGCAGCATGACTTAGTGGTGTGATTATGCTTTATTTTTTTAAATTTTATAAATTTGAAACATATTTAGATATTTTTTTATTACCAATAATTGGAATTTTAATTGGTGTTATAAATATGTTTTGACTAACTTATTTTACTTCATTAATTACAATTTTATTTGAATGAATAATTTTAAATACAATTAATCATAAATTATGAATCGGGATTTTGCTTGCTCCAATTTTTGGTTCAATAATGGGTCTAGCATTATCACTTCCGACTTCAAGTGCTGCTATGGCTTTTGCTCTCAATTTGCACGGAGATGCAGCAATTGTAGCAATTGCTGCAACAGCAGGACAAATGATTTCATTTGGTGTAATGACTTACATGCTAACAAAAAATGTTTGAAAATCCATTTCAATTGGTTTTGGTACAACAATGCTTCAGATGAAAAATTTTGTTAGAAAACCATTTTTATTAGTTATTCCCACATTAGTATCTGCATTAGGAGGAGTGATTTCTCTTTCAATATTTTCAAATAGTCTTCCATTTTATTCACCAAGCACAACAAGTGGAATGGGAACATCAGGATTATATGGACAAATTTTTACATTAAAAGAAAATGGTTGAAATAACATATATGCTTGATTAAATGTTATTTTTATCCAACTTTTATTACCTTCTATGTTAACAATTCCTCTTGTTTATTTAGCAACAAAAAAAGGTTTAATTAAAAATAAAGATTTAATTATTGAAGGATAAAAAATGAAAAAATATTCAGCAATTTATTTTAAAAAAACATCAAAAATAATTAAAAAAATTAAGCCTAATTCAATTGTTACAATTCAATTTTTCCAAAGAAAAAATAAAGCTATTTTTGCTGGTATAAATGAAGTTTTAGAACTTTTAGAAAAAAATACTAATACTTTCAAATATCAAATTAAATACTTAAAAGAAAATTCAAAAATTAATTCTAAAGATGTTGTTTTAGAATTAAAAGGAAATTATTCAGATTTTGGTATTTATGAAGGAATAATTGATGGAATTCTCACTAGAGCAACTTCACTTGCTACCAATGCTCGAAAAATTTTAAAAGCTGCTAAAAACAAAAAAGTAATATGTATGTCTGATAGATCTGATCATTATATTAATCAAGAAAATGATGGAAAATATATTGCAATTGGTGGAATTAAAACTCAAGTAACTGAAGCTCAAGTTCTTAAACATGATGGAAAAGCAATTGGAACTATACCTCATATATTAATTCAAATGTTTAATGGTGATTTAATAAAAGCTTTAAAAGCATATGAAAAAATATTTCCAAAAGAAAATTTAATTGCACTTGTAGATTTTAATAATGATGTAATTTCTGATTCTTTAAAAGCTTTTAAAGAATTTGGGAATAAATTAAAAGCAGTAAGGGTTGATACAGCAGGAGATGTTTCAGATGTAATGTTTAAAAATAATGAAGAATATGGAGTTACTCCAAATCTTATCAAAAATTTAAGAAATGCTTTAAATAATAACGATGCAAATAAAGTAAAAATAATTGTTTCTTCTGGATTTGATGAAGAAAAAATAAAATTATTTGAAAAAGAAAATACACCAGTAGATTACTATGGTGTAGGAGCATCACTTCTTAAAATAAAAAATTATTTTACAGCTGATGCTGTTGAAATAGATGGTAAAAAAATTGCTAAAAAAGGAAGAAAAAAGCAAAACACTTCTTTGCTTAAAATTTATTAAAAATAAAAAAATTCATATCAAAATCTTTGATTAAATAATTTTAATTAATTTTTGTTTTTTTCCATTTCTATAAACATGTATTATCTCAACAGGTTCATTTTCACGTGTATGTAAACCTTTTTTGGCCTTTCTTCTAAAATTAAGTACTTTATTTTCAATTCCATCAACTGTATGATCTTCAGCTATAACTTCTCTATTTGATTTTAAAATTGCTTTATATTGATACATAATATCAACCACCCTTTCATATATTTAAATTTTATCATTTTTATTTTTTTTAAATATTTTTTCATTTTTAATTTCATTTGGCATATATTGTTGTTTTACATAACCACCATAATTGTGTGGATATTTATAACCAATACCATTTCCAAGCTCTTTTGCATTTTTATAATGTCCATCTTTTAAATGTTTTGGAATTTCAAATACTCCTCTTTTTTTAATTAAATTCATTGCATTATTTCTTGCAATAACTGTAGCATTAGATTTATTAGATTTACATATTTCAATTACTATATAAGTTAAAATAATTCCAGCCTCAGGGAAACCAATTTTTTTAACATTTTCAAGTGCACTTGTAACTCTTAAAGTTAAATTAGGATTTGCTAAGCCAACATCTTCATAAGTTGCCATTATTATTCTCCGTTCCATTCCTATAAAATCACCACTTTTAATCAATAATGCAAGATAATAAAGTGAAGCATCAATATCAGAACCACGAAGTGATTTATGAAATGCACTCAAAAGATCAAAATGTCCATCACTTTTTTTATCTGAATAAAAATGAGATGAAGATAAAACATTTTTAATAATGGATTCAGTAATTTTTCTTTCACCATAAAGTTTTTTAATTAAATTTAGAGAATTAATTGCATATCTAAAATCTCCATTAGAAATTAAAGCAATTTTTTTAATAAGTTTTTCAGTTATTTTAATATCAATAATTTTATTTTTAACAATTTTTTTTAATCCTTTTGCAATATCATCAACATTTAATGAGTTAAGTTCCAAAATATGCATTCTCGAACGAAGAGCAGGAATAATGTTGAAGTAAGGGTTTTCAGTAGTAGTTGCAATTATTGTTATATTTTTTTTTTCAATTATAGGCAAAAGAATATCTTGTTTATCTTTATTAAGTCTATGAATTTCATCAATAATAATTACATCTGAAAGATCAATATGAGTTTCAAGTTCTTTTTTTGTTCCAATTGTTGCATTAAAATATGAGAAAGAAACTTTTCATTCTTTACAAAGAACATAAGCTATTGAAGTTTTACCAACTCCTGGTTTTCCATATAAAAGAAGTGGAGTAATATGTTTTTTTTCAACTAATTTATTTAAAAATTTAATAATGTGTTTTTGACCTATTATTTCACTAATTTTATTAGGTCTAATATTAATTCAAAAATTATTCATAACTTAATTTTACATTAAATAATTTTAAACTTTTTATTGCCTTTTTACATATTTAAATAGGAGGTGAAAATGAAACTTGAAGGATTTAAAAAAATGCCAATAAAAAAACAAGAAAAAATCTATGGTGGTTGAGCATGAATAGTGGCAGCAGTTCCTTTTGTACTTGAAGGTTTACTCTCTTTAACTACCACTTTAAAAGTATTAGAAAGTAATCAAGGTTCTGTAAAAACTAAAAAAGCAGATATTAAATGAAGTACAAGTAAAGAAACAGAAACAAAATCAAGCAAAATATCAAAAGTTAAAGAGGTAAGAAGAATTTTTTATGTATTTTAAAATAATTCTAATATCTTTTAAAATTCTAAGTATAAAATTTAATAAATAAAATTAAAAAAATGCTTAGAATTTTTCTTTTATATAAATTTTGCTATAATGAAAATGTTACATTTAATTGTAACCGTTTTGAAAAGGTATTAAAGCATAGCACCTTTAGAACGTGACTATATAATTAAAGGAAAAAATGTTTGCAATTATTCAAACTGGAGGAAAACAACTTCTAGTTAAAAAAAATGATATTATATTTATTGAAAAACTTAAAGGTAAAGAGGGAGATTCTATTTCTTTTGATAAAGTTTTAATGTATGGAGAAAAAATTGGAAAACCTTATTTGAAGGATATTTCAATTACAGGAATCATTGAAAAGCAAAGTAAGCAAAAAAAAATTATTGTTTATAGACATAATTCAAAATCTACACATAAAAGAAAATATGGGCATCGTCAACCATATACTCGTGTAAAAATTACTGGATTAAAAGGATAAAATATGTCAGCAGTTAAATCAGGTGGAAATTCAAAAAATGGTAGAGATTCAAATTCTAAAAGATTAGGATTAAAGATTAGTGATGGTCAATTTACATTAAGTGGAGGAATTATTTTTAGACAAAGAGGCACAAAAATTCATCCAGGAAAAAATGTTGGTAAAGGAAGAGATGATACTTTATTTTCAAAAATTAATGGATATGTTAAATATGAAAATAAAAAAAATAGAAAATATGTCTCTGTTTATATAAATAAATAATTAATGATTAAAAACAACTAACTTGTTAGTT
The DNA here is from genome assembly GCA_929200685.1 of uncultured bacterium. Lineage (GTDB taxonomy): Bacteria > Bacillota_I > Bacilli_A > Mycoplasmatales > Metamycoplasmataceae > DT-68. The sequence goes on from CAKNAO010000005.1 coordinate 15,263, forward strand.
GTTTTTAATATTTGTGTTTATAATTAATATATGAAATTTTTAGATCAAATTAAAATTCAAGTTCAAGGTGGAAAAGGTGGAAATGGAATTATTTCATTTAGAAGAGAATTTAGAGTTGATAAAGGTGGACCTGATGGTGGTGATGGTGGTCATGGTGGTTCTATTTTTTTTGTTGGAGATACTGGTTTAAATACTTTATTTAAACTTAATTTTTTAAAAATAATTAAAGGTAATGATGGAGAAGATGGAAAAGGTAAAAATCAAAATGGAGCAAAAGGAAAAGATATCTTTATAAAAGTTCCAATTGGAACAATTGTTAAGTCAAAAAATAAAATAATTGTAGATATTATTAAAAATAAACCTTATTTAATTGCTCAAGGTGGAAGAGGCGGAAAAGGAAATGCAAAATTTAAAAGTTCTAAAAATATTGTTCCAAGACTTTCAGAAAATGGTGATTTAGGTGAAAAATTAAAACTTGAACTTACTCTTAAAGTTCTTGCTGATGTTGGTTTTGTTGGAAAACCTTCTTCTGGAAAATCTACACTTCTTTCAAAAATTTCAAATGCAAAACCAAAAATTGCAAATTACTCTTTTACAACTTTAATACCACAACTCGGAATTGTTAATAATGAAAAAAAATCTTATGTAGTTGCTGATTTACCTGGACTTATTGAAGGAGCAGCATTAGGAAAAGGTTTAGGACATGAATTTTTAAAACATATTGAAAGATGTAAAATAATTGCTCATATTATTGATTTTGGTTCAAAAAATAAAAATCCAATTAATGATTATAAAATAATTAATAAAGAACTTAAATCTTATTCTTTAGATCTTGAAAATAGAAAAAAAATAATTATTGCTAATAAAATGGATCTTGAAGAATTTCAAAAAAATTTAAAAAAATTTAAAAAAAAAAATAAAAATTTAAAA
>CAKNAO010000006.1 GCA_929200685.1 uncultured bacterium
ATTTGGATTAATAAATACAAAATTTCCATTATTTTGTTTTTTGCCAATTTCAAATAATTCAATAATTTTTAATATATATTTATCATTAATTTTTTTAATTGATGGAGAAATTTCTGAAATTTTATTTATTATTTTTGAATATTCTTCTATAAAACTAATAATATTTTCAATATGATTTTTTCATTCTAGTTTTGTAGTAGAAATACCAGTTTTTAAAATATTAGTTATTGTTTTAGTTAATTTATTAAATATTAATTTTGCATTTGGAATATTTAAAAATAAATCAAAAATATTTTTTGTTTCTTTTTCAAATAAATTTTTAAATTTATTAATAAAATTATAATTTTTAAATTCATCAGAAACATCATTTCCTAATTTATTTTTTATTATTTGACCATTTGTATTATAAAATCTTTTAAATGAATCAAATATTGAACCATAATATAATTTTCATTCATTAAATGAATTTAAATTTAATCTTGCTTTATTATCTTTTGCTGCTAATTCAATTGGATCTAAATTATCATCATTTGAAAATACAACAATAAAATCAATTAAATTCATATCAAGAATTGAATTAATAGTATTTTCTTCTTTTGAAGAAACATAACCTTTAAAATTTAATTTAGGTATATATTTATTTTTTCATGTTTTTCATTCATCTTCTAAAGGATTTAAATTATCATCAAGATATTCTTTTGTTTTAAGTTGATTTTCTTTTAAAATAATTTTATTATTAATAAAAGTATGAAGTGCTATTTTTATATCTAAATTATTATCATCATTAATAAAATCATTGTAAGATTTTTTTATTATATCTAAATCATTAACACCAAGAATTAAAAACTTATAACTAATTTCTGATATAAAATTTTTAATTCTTGGTAGCATTTTTTTATCAAAACCAAGTTCTTTGCCAATATTTTCAATTTTATTAATATCATTAAAAATTAAATTAAAAATAGTTTTATATGATTGAATACCCATAGATTTAATTCCGAAATTTAAAAATTTATTTAATATAATTGCTATTTTTTTTGGTTTAAATCAATTATAAATTTCACTATTTTTTTGATTGATAAATAATTTTATTAAAATTAAAATTCCTTCAACTGAATTATTTGCATTTTTTTGATTTCCACCTAATCCATTTAAAATAAAATTATGAATTTTTTTTGCTAAATCATCTGAATCTTTATTTTCTCAAGATAAATCATTTAAATTATTTGTATTAACTTTTGTTAAAAATTTAAGTTTATCAAATTCTTTTTTATAAATTTTTACAATAATTTTTAAAATTTCTTTAAATTCATTTAATGTTATTGATGTCAAACCATCTTTTGTTGTTTTTTTTAAAAAATTACTAATTTTTTCAGCAGATGTTGAACCTTTAATAATTTCATTGAAAAATTTATAAATAATTTCTAGATTATTTTCATTTTTTAAAGGTTTTAAAAATGATGGTAATAATTTTGAATTATCTAAAAAATTAAAAAGAGTTTTAACTGATTCTTTTTCAAGTTTATTATTTAAAATATTAATTATTGCTTCAATTCTTTTTTCGTTTGAAAAAAGTTTTATAATTGTTTCTTTTCTTATTTCATTAGTTTTTCCTAATATTTTTCAAATTAAAGAAAATTTATTATTTTTAAATAAATCATATATATTGTTTGTAATAAGATTTAAGTTATTGGAAATATTAGAAATAGAAATAAGTGAAAGTAGAGTTTGAATAATTTTTTTAGGAATTAAAACTTTATTTTTAATTATTTTTTCAAAAATATTAGGCACAATTTCTTGAAAATTACTTAGAATTTCATTTATTGAAATATTAGAATCAATTAATTTTTCTTCTTTTAAAAAAATATGTAAATTTTTAATAACATTAGAATTTTCTTTTTCAAATATTAAATTACCAAATTTATTTTCAATGCTTTTTATAACATAATCATAAAAAACATTGAAAGCACTATGAAGTTTAAAAAATTTATACATTCCTCCATTTTTATAATTAATGTGTTTCATTTTTTCAAAATTACTTCAATCTTCAAAATTAGTTAAATTTATATTTTTTTTATCAAATTTTTCATTTTTAATTGCTAGTGGTTCTTTTGAAATAAATTGTTTTATTATTTCAACAAAAGCATCAGCATCAGCAATATCATCTTTTTGCAAAATATCAAGAATTAATTCTTGAAGTTTCCCAGTTTTTGAATGCCCATCAATTTCTAAAGTAATCTCATCTTCAAAAATAGAACTATATTTTAAATTATTTTTATTATTTTCATCTTTTTTATTTAAAATTTTTCCCAAAAATAACATTTTTTTTAAAAATGGAGTAAGTGAAGGAATTTGTTCTTTAATAATTGAAAGACTAATAGTAATTATTTTTTTATTAGTTCAAGCAGCAAAAGAATTATCTCCAACAAAAAATTTTTTTACAATTTCGCCATTTTCTTTTCTATTTCCTTTTGCTGGATTTTTATTACCAAATTCAATAAGATCATATTCAAATATTTTGCTCCTTATAGCTATTGGATTTCATAGATATGTTGTTGAACCACTTGTTATTATTGATTCATCCAAACTATCTATGTTATCATTTTTAGATGTTTTAAAAAATCTAAATAAAATTTTTGATTTTTTATTTTTTCAATCAATTAAAGGTGTAATAGTTGGAATAATGTTATTTTCAGCTAATTTTTTTATAAAATACAATTTATTTTTTTTATTATCTTCAGTTATATAATTTTTGGTAGTTCTAATATCTACTAAAAATTTTCCATTATTTTGAGAATTTAATTCTCCATCTTCTCATTTTTTATAATAATCATCTGAAACACTAAAGTTAAAATGCTCTAATATTTCATTTCTAAGTTTTACCTCAGAAGTATACATTCTATAAAATCTATTAGGAGTTCAACCATTTTTTGGTTTTTTAATTGTTCCTAAATCATTTAAAAATTCATCAATTAATAAATTATCTTCTTGATTAAATGATTTTATTTCAAATATTTTTATTTCTACAGTTGATTTATCAATTTTTTTAATAAATTCTATTCCTAAATCTCCAATTTTATTTCTTTTTTTAATTTTATTAATTTCAAAACTTAATTTTTTATTAACTTTTAAATAAATATTTTGAATTTGTGTTTTCGAAAGTTTTGAAGAATAGTTAATTATTATTTTATTTTTATTTAATAAATTATTTTTTGGATCTTTTTTAAGAAATTCTTTATTTTTAGAATTATTATAGTGAAGCATTTCAAGTCTATTAAGAAAACCGAGATTTTCACCATTTTCAATAAAAGCAATTTTGTTATATAAATAATTTTTATCATTTAAAACATTTTTTCTAAAATATTTTTCTCCAAAATTTAAATCTTTTAATAATATTTTTTTAGAATTTTGAACACCAAAATATACACCCAAAACTGCACCAACACTTATTGTTGTAACTCCAATCACAGTTATTATTTGACTTTTCTTTTTCATTCAAATCCTTTCACTAAATTATACTATCTAGCACTTCATTTAAAATTATTTGAAACATAAATTGTTGCATAAATTGAAAATGAAATAGGAACTACTAAATTCAAAACTCTTTCAATAGGTGAATAAAGTGTATTTGTTTGTTTTAAAAATATTTCAAGTCAACCAAATTTTTTCTCAAGAATTTGGTTGGCAATAGGGGTTAATGTTTTACCAATATCATTATCATTATCAGTAATTTTTAAAAAATAATTGGTTATAAATTTTTTAATAGTAGTAACTTGCGGAACACGTCTTACTGATCAAGCTTCTAATCAATTAAATATGTTGTTATCAGAATACATAGATTTGGTTCTAATTGCTTTTTCAAATGTTAATTCATATAAAGGAACATCTTTTAAATATTTAGATGTTTTCATTTCAATACCAAATTTATTTTGAAAATTTGCCAAATCATTCATTGAATTAATTTTATATTTAATACCTTTTACATCAAAAACAATATCACCATTTTTACTTAATGTATTGTTAGCAAAAATAATTTCTTTTTGATCATATGTTAATGTTTGAAACATGTCACCAATTTGGTCTTTTGGAGTTGAGGAAATAACCATATTTCCTGTTGAATATCGAAATGGATTTAAACGAGATATTCAATTTAGATTTTTTGATTGAGCAATAATATCAACTGAAACAATCATTCCAGATAAAAATATTGATGGAAACAAAATAACTAAACCAATAGTTAAAGCTTGTTGAGGAGTTTTAGAAATTGTTGAAACAAATAATCCTGCCATAACAACAAACAACAAATGAATTGATGTTGAAATAATAAATGAAAGTGAACCTGGAAATGAAAAAATTCCTCCAAGTATACCATGATTAAAACCATTAAGAGGAAAAACTTCATTTTTAAAACCGATTATTGTTGTGATTAAAATAATAAAAGAAGAAATTATTGCTATAAAAATATAGAAACTAATTGTTACAATTGTAAATTTAATTGGATTCACTGGTGAAGAACCGATATATTTAAATAATGAAGATTGTTTAAGTTCCATAATTGATAAAGGAAGTGATAAAAGACCAATAAAAACCATTGACATAGCTATAATACCAGGATAAACATATTGAATTTTAAAAATATTTCCAAGTACTAATAAAAGTAAAATAGGAAAAACAAATGAAATTATTGGTCCATAAATTGTTTTTCAAAAATAAGAATTAATTAATTTAAATGTTGATCTCATTATTTTTCACCTTTTTTAAATAAAAAATTTTTAAATTTTATTCATTTATAAATAATAAAATTTTTTTTGGTATTAAAAGATTTTTTTTGTTTTTTTCCTTCAATTTTAGTACCAATAACTTTTTTACAATAATTATCAAGAGAACCATATTCTTTTTCAATATCTTTTATTAATTTTATTTCTTTTACTTTCCCTTTAACTAAAATAATTACTTTATTACACAATCTTTTAATTTCATCCATATGATGAGAAATAAGTATTGAAGAAATATTTTTTTCTTTTAATAATTTATTAGTAAATAAAATAATTTCATCTCTTGCTGAAATATCTAATCCTGTAGAAAGTTCATCTAAAATAACTAATTTCGGATTATGAATTAATGATAATAATATATTAAGTTTTTGTTTTTGACCACCAGATAAAGATCTAACTTTTCTATTATAAAAATCTTCCATTTGGAAAATTTTTAAAAATTTCAATAGTTCTTTAGAAGAAATATCAAGTTTTCTTAAATTTCTTGCAAAAAGAACAATATCTTTTACAGTAAGACCAGAAGGATATTCGGATTGTTGAAATTGCATACCAATATTTTCTTTATGAGAAATTGTAAAATCAAAACCATATTCAATGTTACCTTTAGTTGGAATATCTATACCGGCAATTATTTCTGAAAGAGTAGTTTTGCCAGCACCATTACCACCAATTAAACCTATTCTTTCTCCTTTTTCAATTTGAAAAGAAATATTTTGAAGTGCTTTAAATCCAGAAAATTCTTTTGTAATATTATTTACTTTTAAAATGGGTGCATCTTTTGCTAAAGAACCTTTTTTAAAATAATATGAATCATATGAAATAAATTTATTAGTAATTTTTGAAGATTTTGATTTTAAAAAAATAAAAAAATTAAATTTATTTCTTTTTTTAATAATTCTTTTGGAATTACTATCTTGTTTTTTCATTTTTTTATTATATCATTTATAAAAAAAAATAACATTTTTATAAATTTTATTTTAATTAAAACAAGTTTTTATAAACTTCCATATAGTCAGAAACTGCTATTATTTTAGCATTTTTCTTTACTTTTTTAGCAAGTTCATCAAGATCTTTTTCATTTTCTTTTGGTATAAAAATTTTACTTACTCCTAATTCAACAGAACCTATTGATTTTTCTTTAAGACCACCTATTGGAAGTACTTTGCCCCTTAAAGTTATTTCTCCTGTTAAAGAGACATTTCTATCAACTGGTTTATTTGTAAGTGCAGAAATTAATGCAGTTGTGAATGCAATACCTGCCGAAGGGCCATCTTTTGGAACTGCACCAGCTGGAACATGAACTTGAATAGTATTTTTTTCAAAATTAAAATTAATTCCAAATTTTTTATCATTTTTTCTAACATATGCAACTGCAATTTGTAAAGATTCTTTCATAATATTTTGAATTGAACCAGTTAATTTAACTTCACCATTTTTAGAAGGATATGTAGTAACTTCAATAGGAATGACTCCTCCACCAACTTCGGAATAGTACATACCATTTACAAGTCCAACTTCTCTTTTGCCTTCAAGTTTTTCTTTATAAACTTTTTCTTTACCAAGTAATTCATTAACTTTATTTTTTGTAATATTAAATTTATTTAAAATTTTTCCCTCAACTAATTGTAAAACAACTTTACGTGCTATTTTGTCAATACATTTTCTTAAATTACGTACACCAGCTTCTAAAGTATATTTAGAAATTATATAATCAATAACAGAATCTGAAAATTTAAAATGCTTTTCTTTAAGACCATTTTCAATTAAAACTTTTGGAATTATATAATTTTTAGCAATTTGAACTTTTTCTTCAGATGTATATTGATCTAAAAAAATTAACTCAACCCTATCAATTAATGGACCAGGAATTTGACTATAATAATTAGCAGTTGCAATAAACATTGCTTGTGATAAATCATAATCTAATTCTAAAAAATGATCTTGAAAATTTTTGTTTTGTTCTGGATCTAAAACTTCAAGCATAGCACTTGTTGGATCTCCTCTATGATCAGCAGACATTTTATCAATTTCATCTAATAAAATAATTGGATTAGAAGTTTTTGATTTGTTAAATGCTTGAATAATTTTTCCAGGCATTGCACCAACATAAGTTCTCCTATGACCCCTTATTTCTGATTCATCTCTTACACCACCAAGTGAAACTTTAACAAATTTTCTATCAATAGCTTCAGCAATTGATTTTCCTAATGAAGTTTTTCCTACACCTGGAGGACCAACCAATGTTAAAATTGGAGAAGATTTTGATTTAGTATTTATTTTAACAGCTAAATGTTCAATAATTCTTTCTTTAACTTTTTTAAGACCATAATGATGTGAATCTAAAACTTTTTTAGCTTTTTTAATATCATTTGAATCTTTTGAATAAGTTTTTCAAGGAAGTTTAATAATTGTTTCAATATAATTTTTAATTACATGTGATTCAGCAGAAATTGGGGGAATTGATTCATATTTTCTAATTTCTTTTTCAATTGTTTTTTTAACTTCTTTTGGAAATTTATCATTTTTTATCTTTTCTTTTCATCTATCAATTTCTTCATCTTTTGATGAAATATCTCCAAGTTCCTCTTTAATTGCTTTCATTCTCTCTCTTAAAAGAAATTCTTTTTGTTGTTTATCTAAAGTATCTTTTACTGAACTTTCTATTGTTTTTTCCATTTCATTAATTTGTGTTTCTTCAACAATAAATTCATTAATATATTTTAATCTTTTACTAACATCTCTTTCTTCAAGAATTTTTTGTTTTTTAGAGAGTGTTAAAGGTAAATAATGAGTGATAATATCAGATAATTCTCCACCAGAAATACCAGAAGTTAAATTTCTTAATACATTTTTAGGCAAAGAAACCATATTAGAAAGTATAGAATCAATTTTTGAAGAAATTTGATTTACTAATGCTTTTTCTAAATTCAAATCATTTGAAATACTTTTTAAAATTTCATAATTAGCTTTAATCATATTTTCATCATTAAAATCAACATCATAAATTTTTACTCTTTCAATACCAACAACATTAATGCTTTTTGAACCATTTTCAAATACTTGTTTTATTTCAAAAGATACTAATGTGCCAACATTATAAATTTGTTTTATATTAGTTATTTGATCTTCCATCACATTTTTTTGTGATACTATTATTAAATTTAAACCAAATGTTTTTTTTGCTAAATCTAATGCATTTAAAAATGTTTTTCTTCCTACATCAATGGTTGTTTGATACTTTGGAAAAACAACTACTCCTCTTGTTGCAATTATTGGGTATTTCATTATATAACTCCTCATATTTTCTTATCTTCATATTCAAAGTTATTATATCAAATTTTAGCACTTCCAATACTTATCTGCTAATTATTTTTTTTTATCTTTTTTATTTTCTTTTTTTTATAATTTTGAGTTCAAATATTGATTGGAAATGATGTTATTATAACTAAAACTACAATTAAAAAAATTGCTCATGTTGGTAAATTATAACTAACAAATATTGTCATTAATGATAGAGTGATTGGTATATTAAAATTTAACGAATCAATTGAAAGTATTTTAAAATAAACAAATCCAAAACTTATTGCAAATGAATAAAAACAAAATCCAATTGCTACAATTCACATTTTTCAATAACTAATCACTAATTTGTTTGATCATGTTGGAAGTAAAAAATAAAAAATTATTAATGATGGAATAGCAATAAATATTAGAGCAAATAAAGTATTAATTCAATTGTTTGTTTTTTTCATATTTTAAAATTATAAAATATTTATGTTATTTTATTTTCTTTAATTTTTGCAAAATTATTTTCCTCTTTTGCTAAATAATAAGAATTTTCTCTTAAAAATATTGTTTCTTTTTTTAATGTATTAGTTTTTCCAAATTCATTAATAGAATTTTTATTTTCATATCTTGTTGTTTTTAAAATAACAAATTTTTTTAAATCATTTTTATTATAAAGAACTAATTTTTTATTTTTAATATTTTCAATATTTATAAAATCATCTTTATATTTAAAATCATCTTTAAAATTTTTATCATTTAAATCTTCTATATTAGAAGAATTTTTTAAATCATCAATAACTCAAAAATATTTATTTGAATTTTCAGGTAGTTCTACATATCTATTATCTAAAAAAGAAGTAATTTTTTTTACATTATATTTTTGAATCATTATTTTTTTATTTAATGATTTAATTGTTCCATCATCTTTAATTTCACCCAAAGCAACTTCTAATCCTTTTTTATAATTAATGTTTTTAATTTGTGATAAACCTAAATCATTTTCAAGATTATTTTTATTTAAATAACCACCCATTCTTAAACTTTTATTTATTGTATTTGAATTATCAATATCATAATAAAATCTTAAAATATCATTTCAGACACTTTGAGGAACTTTTATTCCTTTTTTATATTTATCATAAATTTTTTCTCATATATGAAAAATATAATTTTCAACATTACCACCATAATAAATATTTTCTCAATCTCTTAATTTATATTTTCTATTTTTAATAATTCATGAAATATTAGAACCATCATATTGACCCATAATTTTTCTTAATAAGTTATAAAGCTTTGTGCTTCTAAAATTATTGTATTGTGGAGATAAAAAATTTGAACTTTCATTATTTCCATATGGGTGATCATCAAATCAAATATCTTGTTTTTTTAATCTTAAATTATGAGCATCAATTCTTGATGAATCAAAACTTACTGGATTTAATTTACTTCATTTATAATCAGTTTTTGAAGTTAAAATTTGATGATTTCTTGAATATCTAGATTCTTCTTTAAATAATAAAAAACTATATCTTCTTGCAAAAATTTCTGAATATTTATATCAATAATAATGATATTTAGATCAAATTGATTCAATTTCTTTTCTAAAAATTAAATTATCATATTTTCTTTTTGAACCAATAACATAATTTTCAAAACCTTTTTCAGGAATTAAATTAACACTTGGAGTTTCATTTACTCTATCTCACATTCATTTAACTGGATATTTATCAGCAACTGAATAATATTTTTTATTTTGAACTAAAAATGAATTAGGATTTTTTCTATCAATGCTTGCAGCAGAAGAAATATCAGGAGAAATTAAACTATCTTTATTATAGTTCAAAATATTTTTAAATTCATCAATAAATTTTTTATTAACATAAAATGTTTTTGGTTTTTCTGGAATAGAATAATCAAATATAATTGAATCACCACCAAGATCATAAAGTTTTTGACTTTCATTTGTATTTTTTATTTGTGTGTAGACATATACATAATCTACATAGTGAAGATATTCATGTATTGCTATTTGAATATAATAATCATAAAAAGGATCAAAATTTACAGATCGATGTGAAGGAATAGACAAATTAATTTGCTTATATTTGGGACTAAAAAAATTACCTTCAAATTTATTAATATTAATCATATATAAACCAAATATTTCAGGTCCATAGGGAAGTTTTTCTTCTAAAATATTAACAAAAATTTGAAATTGAAAATCATTTATTGGATAAATTCCATTTTTATTTTTATACATTCTAACTGGAATAGAACCTAATAAAAAAAGTTGTTTATATTCTTTATTAATTATATTTTTTTTAAATTGAAAATTTGATTTATTATAAATTGGTATTTCAATATCTTCTCAAAAATAGTGCTTTATTAAGTTTATGGGATTATCATTTACTTTTTTTGAAGAATTATTTTTTAATGTTAAAAATAAAATCAAAAAACCTGATGTTAATAATGAAATTGAAATGAAAATAACAACAATAATATTTTTTATTTTTTTTATTGATTTCATAATAAAAAAATTATAAATTATTTTTAAATTTAAAACTTTTTTTTGTTATTTTTATGTAAATAAAGATTAATATTAAAAACAAAATAAATATTGCCAAAATTATAACAAATGATAATCATCAAATTATATTATCAAAATTAAAAAAATAATAAACTGCATTTCCTCATATACCTGGAGTATATAAAAAAACTGATTTAGAAATCAATTTAAAATTTATATCATTAATTTGATGAATTAATAAAATTTTGAATTTAGTTGCTAATTTTTCATTAATAAATGTATATTTTTTTACATAAACATAATCAATTCTAGTAATGTAATAAAGTAAAATTGATATTATCAAATAAAAAATAGGATAAATAAGAAATTTTCAAAATTCTTTATATTCAATAAAACATTTTTGATTTTTTAAAATAAATAATCTATAAATAAAAAAAATAAAAAATAAACTTGGTACAATGGCATGAAGTAATATATTTTCAATAAATAAATAATAATTACTTAATAAATTTAAAAAAGGAGCAATTAAAGTTCAATAAATAATCACTGTAACAATTAAATTAATTAATACTATTCCTTCAAAGATTAAAGATTTTTTATTTTTTCTAGGATTTATTTTATTTAAAAATATTAATAAAAAATAAAAAAGTGCTAAAAAATTAGATTGAATTGTAAAATAAAATGGATAAGTATATTTTTTAACAAAATAATATTTTCCATAAATTTTTTCAGGAATTTCATTTCAAACATATTCAAGATTAGAATTATTAAATTTATGGGCTAAAAAAATTCCTAATATTGAAAAAATTAGTGAAATTAATGTTATTAAAAAGAAAATTAAACTCATTTTTTTTAATTTATTCACCAATAAATTATATTAAAAAATATTTTTATATTGTTATAATTAATTTAAAACTTTAAAAAGAAAATAAAATGAATTATGCTAAATATATAGATCACACGTTACTAAAACAAGATGCAACAAAAAAACAAATTAAAAAACTAATTAATGAAGCAAAAAAATATAATTTTAAAACAATTTGTATTAATCCTTCATGAGTTAAAGAAGCAAAAAAAATGCTTCAAAAAACAAATGTTGGAATAACTACTGTTGTTGGTTTTCCTTTGGGAGCAACAACAACAAAATCAAAAATTATGGAAGCAAAAGAAGCAATTAAAAATGGTGCAAATGAAATTGATATGGTAATAAATATTGGAAAATTTAAAGACAAAGAATATGATTATATATTAAATGAAATCAATGTTATTAAACAAAAAATTGGTAAAAACATTTTAAAAGTTATTGTTGAAACAGCATTACTATCAAAAAAAGAAATTAAAAAAATTTCTGAAATTATAAAAAAATCAAATGCTGAATTTATTAAAACTTCAACTGGTTTTTCTACAAGAGGAGCATCATTAGAAGATATAAAAATAATGAATAATGTAATGCAAAAATCAAAACAAATTAAAGCTGCTGGAGGAATCAAAACAATTGAAACACTTAAAAAAATGATTAACCATAATGTAACAAGAATTGGAACTTCAAGTGGAGTAAAAATATTAAAAAATGAAAAAATAAAAAAAGAATAATTATTTTAAATATTTTTATATATTAAAATTCATATTTTTCATTATTAATAATAACTTCAACTTCTTTTTGATTTATTTTAATTTTAGCTTTTTTAAATTCATATTCAAATATTGCTTTATTATTTTTAATTTTTCCAATAATATGTTCATCTCTTGAAGTGTGTTTGTTTAATTTGGTTTTCATTTTATTTAATTTTTTAATAAATGGTTTTAAATTATTTTTATATTTATTTCAAACCATTGGTCTTCTACAATCTGGATCTAAATTGCCTGGAAGTCCTATTTCTTCTCCATAAAATATAGAAGTTGAACCTTGAAGAAAATACATCATAATCATTCCAATTTTATATTTATTTAAATCATTTTTAAGAGTTGTAATTCAACGAGCAGTATCATGTGAAGTAATTAAATTAAACATTCCATTTTGTTGAAGTGGAGTATACATCATTTGATGTTTATTTAATTTATTAACAAATGTTTTTAAATTTTCTTTTCCTTCAATATATTTTGTTATTGTATTTCTTATTGGATAATTCATAACTCCATGTCACATATCACCTTGCATATAAATTATTGAATCTCACCAAACTTCTCCAATAATCAAAGAATTAGGGTTAACTTTTATTGCTATTTTATAAATTTTTCTTCAAAAATTTAAAGTTGGTTCAAATGAAACATCAAGTCTTCAACCATCAATTCCAATTTTTAATCATTTAATAACAACATTTTTAAGATATTTCAAAACTTCTTTATTGTTTCAATTAAGTCTTGGCATTTCTGGAACAAATGCAAACATTTCATATGGTAATTTTTCTTTTAAATTATTATATTTTTGAGGATTTTTTAAATTTTTATAATCTCTAATAAAAAATCAATCTTTATATTGAGATTTTTCTTTGTTTTTAAGTACATCTTGTCATTGTTTTGACATTCAACCAATATGATTAAATACTGCATCTAAAATAATTTTGATGTTTCTTTTATGAGCCTCTTTAATTAAAATTTCAAAATCTTTTTCTGTTCCAAAAGATGGATCAATTTTTAAATAATCAATAGTATCGTATTTATGACTTGTAGGAGATAAAAAAATTGGATTAAAATAAATACCATTAAAACCTAAGTTTTTAATATAATCTAATTTTTCAATTACACCTTTAATATTTCCACCATAAATTGAATGATCAGTAACTTTTTCTTTTAAAAAATTTTTTTTATTAAATTTATTATCTTTTTTTGTAGAATGAAATCTATCCATAAATATTTGATATCATTTTCTACCTCTATATCAATTTGGAATTGGAAATGTATTTGCAACATTGATATAACCCCAAGTAATTCCATCATATTCATCAATAGCATCTTGAATATTATTATGAAAAAATCTTTCTCCCATATATTTTTTATTATTTTCATCAATAATTTCAAAAATATACCTACATCTTTTTGAAATTGTTTTAAATTTAGTTTTGTAATATTTGAAATTATCATCTTTATTAATTAATTTCATTTTATTTTTTTTATAAACTCATTTATTATTTTCAAAATCACTTCAAAGCATTGGATCACCATAAACTAGATTAATTTTAGTATTTTCACTTTTTCCAACTTTTATAATAATAGCAAGAAAACCATCTTCTGTTTGATATGTTCAAGGTTTTTCTGATCGATGATAATATTTTTCTTTATCCATTTTTCCTCCTAATTAATATGCTTGATTTAGGTTTTAAAATACCAATTTGATTTTTATTTTTAATTTTTGAATCAATCAATATTTTTCCTTTACTATGATATTTATAATTATTATTTGAAAAATTATGAATTAATCTTATTTTAATTCCTTTTCCATTTATATTTAAATCAATAATTTTATTTTTTTTAGAAACTAAATTAAAACTATAATTTTTATTAATTTCTTTTTCATTCTTATCTCTAAATATATTATTTTTTAATTTAAATTTATTAACTTTTGCAATAAAATTAAATACATTTTTTTTAATTTTCTTTTTATTTAATAATTCTCATCTCAAACCATTTGTAAAATCAGTAGTTTTATAAGAATTTTCATGATATTCATTAACTTTAATTTTAAAAAAATCTTTTGAAAATTTTGATTTATGAGTTCTTTTATTATCTTGACCACTTTTATCAATTGGTTTTGTATAAAGTATTTCTGTTCCCCCTAAATAAAGTGTTCTTCCTGGTAAAAATGTTTGCATCATTATTGATTGTCTATAAATTTCTAATTTTTCATTTAATGTTCCATCAATTGTAAGGTTAATTTTATCTCATAAAGTATGACCATCATGACATGCTGTATAATTTAAAACATTATTTGGATATTTAGTTCATCTTGTATAACTATCTATTGAAATATCTTTAATATTTTGATCAAAATTTTTAATATTTCCTATTAAACAAGAAACATAATCATTAAATTTATTAATATTTCCATTTACAAGTCCATTTTTAAATAAATTATGATCATCTTCACCTTTTATTGAATCTCTTGTAGTATCATTAAAATAAGCAAAATTCATATTATTATCAACAATTCCTTTGTTTAATGAATTTGTCTTTTTTAAATCAGTAAAATTTCATGCTTCACCATGAAGAATAATGTTAGGTTTTAATTTTCTAAGTTCTTTTGTAAAAATTTTTATAGTTTCTAAATCAATAAAAGTTAAAAGATCAAATCTATATCCATCAACATCATAAACATTTACAAATCATTTTAAAGATTCAACAATAATTCTTCTAACCATTAGTCTTTCTGATGCAATTGCTGGTTGATCGACTGGCATTATTTTCGAATCTTTTCTATAATAATAATTAGGAAAAACATTATCTAAAATATTATTTGTAAAAGTATGATTATAAACAACATCTAAAATAACATTTATATTATTTTTATGCATATATTTAACAAGATTATCAAATTCATTCATTCTTACATATGGTTTTTTAGGATTAGAAGAATATCAACCATTAATTGAAAAATAATTATGTGGATCATAACCTCAATTATAGTTTGTTCTCCAACCTTTTCCAGAATTTCTTAATAAAATATTTTTATCATTTTCATTTAATGTATAACAATTATGAATTGGAAGAAATTGAACACTATTAATTCCTAAATTATTTAAATTTTTAGCCAATTTTATTTCCTTAATAGCATTAAAACTTCCTGGGAATAAAACATCTTTTCTTAAAGAGGTCAAATCTCTAACATTAGTTTCATAAATAATTGGTTGAGGTTTATTTATAGGATTTAGTTTTCTGAGTTTTTTTTTAATTTTATAATCAATAAAGGCAGATTTTCCAATATTTTTATTTTTACCTTCTCAATTGAAAGCAGCCATACTTTTTGCAAATGGATCAAGTGCTAAATTAATAATTCCATTTTCTTGAGTAATTTCATAATGATAAAAATAACCATCATAATTTTTCTCAATATTTCAATGTCAATTAGGACTTTTAAATTTACCTTTTAATATTTCAATGATTTTATTTTGATCTTTTTTATCATAAATAATTAAATTAACATTTTTTGCAAGAGGTTGTCAAAGTCTTAGCTTTCAAATTTTTTTATCTTTATATGCACCATAAATTGTTTTTAAATCAGCATATTTTTGATCTATTTTTCTTGCTCAATTAGCATTTTTTTTTCTAATTTTTTTCATATATATAATTATCTTATAAAATCATATTTTTTTAATACTTATTAATTCTAAATACAATTTCTTTGGCAAATTCTATTGTTGATTCAAAAGATTTTCCAGTAATAATATTTTTATCAACTTCAACTTCATTGTTATTTTTTTTCTTTAAAATTTCTATTTTTGGATAAGCAGTATAAATTTTATCATTTAACAATCCTGCTTTATAAAGTATTAATGGTCCAGCACAAATTGCAGCAATAATTTTATTTT
>CAKNAO010000007.1 GCA_929200685.1 uncultured bacterium
ATTTAAAACCAATAAATAATTCAATAATTTTTTCAAAATTATTAGGTGAAAATAAAGTAATTCCATGAATAATAGATTTAAATAAAAAATTTATTGTTTCTACAGGATTTTATAATATTCAAACAAATTATTCTGATCATGTTTTATCTTTTTTGCTTACAAAAAATTTTAAAAAACAAAAAGAAATATTTTCAACAGGTACTACAATGATTGGAATTAATGATAAATCATTAAATAAAATTAAGATTAAAAATTCTAATAATCAAGAAAATATATTTTCTATATTAATTTTTAAAAATAAACATTGAATTTCTTAAAAATAAAATAATAAGTTTATTAGTTAAATAATTTTTAAATTAATTATAATGTTATAATGAATAATTACAAGTATACTGAAGAAACAGTTGAAAAAAATTTATTAAAAATTTTTGAAGAAATTAATTTTAAATATTTTGATAAAAACAAAATTATGGAACAAAGAAATAATAATATTTCTAATGTTTTTCTTTTAAAAGATATTGAAAATTCAATTAAAAAAATAAATAAAAAAATTTCAAATGAACATTTAAAAAAAATGATGTATAAAATAAAAATTTTAGATTCTACAAATTTAATTGAAACTAATAAAATTGCTTTAGATTATTTAAAAAATGGAATTAAAATTAAAGATCAAAAAACTAATTTAACTATTTCATATAAATTAATTGATTTTAAAAATAAAAATAATAATTTATATAAAGTAACAAATCAATTTTTACTAAGTTCTTTAGGTTCAGATTATAAAAAACAAATTCCTGATATTGTAGTTTATATAAATGGTTTTCCAATTTCAGTTTTAGAACTTAAAACTCCAAGAATGAATTTTAGTAAGTCAATTCAAGATGCATATGAACAAATTAAAAATTATCAATTAAATTTATCAAATCTTTTTACTTTTAATATTTTTAATTGTATTTATAATGGTAATGCTTTTAAAATTGGGTCTTTAACTTCCTTAATTGGTAGATATAATTATTGAAGACATGTTGATAAAAACGGAATAAATAATCAATATAATCCTTTAAAATCTATTTTTAAAAAAGAAAGATTATTAAATATCATAAAAAATTATGTTCATTTTTTAGATTCAAAAGAAAAAATTAAAATTTTTCCTGGATATCATCAATATTTTGATGTTGAAAAAGCAAAAAAATCAGTTTTAAATTCTTTTGATACTCAAAATAAAAAAGCTGGTATTTTTTGACACACTCAAGGTTCTGGTAAATCTTATTCAATGATTTTTCTTGTTAGAAACATTTTAAACGAAAAACCAAAAACAACTACCATTGTAATAACTGATAGAAATGATTTAGATAATCAACTTTATAATACATTTTTAAATTCTCAAAAATATTTAAATCAAAAAGTTGAAAAAATTAATTCAAGTGATAATTTAATTGAAAAATTAAATAATAAAAAACAAAATGGCATATTTTTTTGTACAATTCAAAAATTTTCCAAAAATTCTAAAGAACTTTCTAATCGAAATGATATTTTAATTATTACTGATGAAGCTCATAGATCTAATAGAAATATTGAAATAACACAATACATTAAAGAAAATGAAATATTTGATAAAAAAGGTTATGCTTTTTATTTAAGAAAATCATTTCCAAATGCCACATTCATTGGTTTTACAGGTACTCCAATTGAAACAAAAGATCATCAAACTAAAAAAATTTTTGGAGAATACATTGCAAAATATTTAATGACTGATGCTACAAAAGATGAATTTGTAGTACCAATTAATTATGAATCAAGAAAACATTTAATGAAATTAACAAAAAAACATATTGATGATTTAGATAAAACTTATGAAAAAATAAGAATTAAAATTCAAAGTCAATCTAAAATTCCTCATTTATCAATGAGAAACATTAATAAAAATATTCAAAAAATTGAAAATATAATACTAGACCCAGATAGAATTACTTCAATAGCCAAAGATTTTGTTAATCATTATAGAAAAAGACAAAATGTTTTAAAAGGTAAAGCAATGTTTGTAGCTTTTAATAGAAAAATTGCTTTTAAATATTACAATGAAATAGTTAAAATTGATCCTTTATTAAAAGAAAATATTAGATTAATTGCTACTCAAAACAATAAAATTGATACTCAAGAAATGAAAAATTTGTTAAAAAATAAAAGCTATAGATCTAAATCTGCAATTGAATTTAAAAAACCTGATTCTAAATTTAAAATTGCAATAGTAATTGATATGTGATCAACTGGTTTTGATTGTCCTTCATTAGATGTTTTGTATATTGATAAACCTTTAAAAATGCATAATTTAATGCAAACAATTGCAAGGGTAAATAGAGTTTATAATGATAAAAATTTAAAAGATTTAAAAAAAGATTCTGGTTTAATTGTTGATTACATTGGAATATATAAAAAATTAATTGATGCTCTTACATTCTATACCAATAAACAAAACTTAAAAAAAGAAAATCCTAATTGAAAAAATATAGAACAAATATTAAAAAATATGAATTTTTTCTTAAAAAATATAAAAAATAAATGATTATTAAATTTAGATTTAAAAATTGAAAAAATTATTAAAACAAAAAATAAAGATTTAATTTATGAAAAAGTAAAAGAAATACAAAAAGAAGTTTACAAAAAAGATGATTCTAATGATCAAAAAATAGAATTATTTATTAATTCAGTAAAAAAAATTAAAAAATTGTTTAATGCTTGTTTATCTATAGTTGATGAAAAAACAAAAGTTTTAGTTCAACTTATTTTACATGCTAGAAATGAAATAATAAAAAAAGAACTTGGTGAACTTGAAATTGATGATGATATTAAAAATATTAAAAACAAAATGGTTGAAGCAATAAAATTTAATAAAACAATTGTTCAAAGTTCATTTAATAATAAAAAAATATCTTTAAGTTGAATTATTAACATTCTTAATAAAAAAATTCCAAAATCAAATGAAGATAAAATTTATGAAAAAATAAATAAAATAAATGCTGCTAATGAACTAATAAATAGAATTAGTCAAATTAATAAAATTCAAGCTGAAAAATTATCTTCAAAATTAAATAAATTATTAAAAAAATATGAAGAAAATATTGTTACAATTGAAATATTTTTTGAACAATTAAAAATTTTATCTAAAGAAGGTGAAAATGTAATTATTGATAGTAATAGTGATGGTTTATCAATTATTGAAAGATCTTTTTTTGAAATATTAAAATCAGAAGAATATACTAAAGATAATTATAATTTAAAAAAAGTTAAAGAAATTACAAAAGAATTATATGCTAAAACAAAAAATATGTTAGATGATAATTGATTAAGAAATGAACAAGCAAAATCAAAAGTTAGAAAAGAATTAAAAATATTATTATTACATCATAATTATCCACCTAATGTAGGATTTAACATTATAAATAAAATTTCAAAACAAATTAGTGAAAATGCTTTTGAAATAATTCAAAAAGAGGTAAAAAATGAGTAAAATGGATAAAGAACTTGAAAGAAAATTATGATCAGCAGCAGATAGTTTAAGAGGAAATATTTCATCAGAACAATATATGCATGTTGTTATTGGAATTTTATGTTTAAAGTATATTTCTGATAAATATGATAAAAAAGTTGAACAATTAAAAAAAAGTTATCCAAAAAAATGAAATTATCTTATTAAAGATAAAGATTTTCTTGGAACATTTTTTGTTCCTAAAGAGTCTAGTTGAGAATATATATCAAAATTTGCTGCTTCTAATGAAATTGGTGAAAAAATAGATCAAGCATTTATTGAACTTGAAAATAAAAATGAAGATTTAAAAGGACTTTTTGACAAAAAATACAACCGTGAAGAACTAGACCAACAAAAATTAGGAATGGTTATTTCAGAGTTTTCAGATATTGACATTTTAAAAGAAGGTGAAGATATTATGGGAAGAGTTTATGAATATTTTCTTGGAGAATTTTTTAAAAAACAAGGACAAAAAGGTGGAGAATTTTATACTCCAAAATCAATCACAAGATTATTGATTGATATTATAGATCCAAAAGAAGGATTAATATATGATCCAGCATGTGGAACAGGTGGATTATTCATTCAAAGCAAACAACACATAATAGAAAATAATGGTGATTTTAGTAAATTAACAATTTATGGTCAAGAATATCAAAATAAAACTTGAAAACTTGCTCGTATAAATTTATTAATAAATGGTTTTAATATTAATGATACTCATTTAGGCAATAAATCAGCTGATACATTTTCAGAAGATCAACATAAAGATAAGAATGATTTTGATTATGTTATTGCTAATCCACCATTCAATCAAAAAAAATGAGGACTTGATAAACTTGAAAATGATCCAAGATGAAAATGAGGAATACCACCTAAAAATAATGCTAATTATGCTTGAATATCACATATGCTTTATAAATTAGATAAAAAAGGTAAAGCAGGAATTGTTTTGGCTAATGGTTCTCTTTCTGCAAGTGGAAAATCAGAATTAGAATTTAGAAAAAATTTAATTTTAAATAATAAAGTAGATGCAATAATTTCTTTACCTGATAAATTATTTTATACAACTGGAATTCCTGCATGTTTATGAATTTTAAATAATGATAAAAAAACAAAAAATATTCTAATGATTGATGCATATAATTTTAAAGGTAAAATGCTTTCTAAAAAATTGCGTGAATTAACTTTAGAGGAAAACAATAAAATTTTAAATATTTATAATAAACACAATGAAGGTCAAAAAATAGAAGAAATTGGTTTTGCAAAATCAATAAACTTAAAAGAAATTGAAGAAAATGATTATTCATTTGTGCCTGGTAGATATGTGGGTTTTGTTGAAGAAGAAATTGATACAGAAAAAATAAAAAAAGAAATTAAAGAAACATCTATTGAATTAAAAAAACTTTTAAATGAATTTCAAGATTTAATACCTAAAGTTGAAGAATCAATTGAAAAAGCTTTAAATTTTGAAGAAAAAAAAGAAAAAGAATAAAATTAAAATTTTTTAATTTTTCTCAATAATTTTTGTAGGTGATTTTTCCATAACAGCAATTCCATTTGGATTTTTAGGAAATGCAATAACTTCTCTAATAGATTTAGAATTAGTTAAAAGCATAACAATTCTATCGATTCCTAATGCAATTCCAGCATGTGGAGGAAATCCATAATTAAATGATTCTAAAAAGAATCCAAATTTTTGATTATACTCTTGCTTATTCAAACCTATTGCTTCAAACATTCTTTTTTGAATTTCTAAATTTGATATACGAACTGAACCACTTCCAATTTCATATCCATTCATGACAATATCATATGCCCTAGCCTTTGCTTTATTTTTGTTTAAGTCAAAATCTTTAATTGAATCTTTAGTTGGAGAAGTAAAAGGATGATGAGAAGGAATATATTTTTTTAAATTTTCATCATATTCAAATAAAGGTCAATTTAGAATTCAAACTAATTCATCATTTTTATTTTTTGTTCAATTAAAAAATTCGTTTAATTTTATTCTAATAGCACCTAAAGATTTAGTTGTTAATTTATAATTATCTCCAATAAATAAAAATGTTCCTTTATTTAAATTAAATTTTTTTTCAATTAATTTCATTTCATTTTTAAAAAATTTATATGCTGGTCCTTCATAATTATTATCAATAAAACCTCATATTAAATTTTTAGAACCATTTTTCATTGCCACTTCTTTTAATTGTAAAATTTGTTTTTTAGTTAGTATTTCATAACAATGAATAAATTTAACTGAAGAAGAATTTTTAAATAAATTAAAACTAGAATTTCTAAACATTTTAGTTACTTCATATAAAAAACATTCAAATCTTATATCAGGACTATCAACACCATATTTTTCAATTGCTTCTAAATAATTAATTCTTTTAAAAGGAATCTTAATTTCTTTATTTAATTTTTTAAAAACAAATTTAAACATTTTTTCTATAATTTTTTGAACATCTTCTTCATTAGCATATGACATTTCAAGATCGAGTTGAGTAAATTCAGGTTGTCTATCTTTTCTTGAATCTTCATCTCTAAAAACTTTGGCAATTTGAAAATATTTTTCAAATCCTGAACACATTAAAAGTTGTTTATATATTTGTGGTGATTGAGGAAGAGCAAAAAAATGATCTTTTTTTCTAGTTAAAACTAAAAAATCTCTTGCACCTTCTGGTGTTGGTTTAGAAAGAGAAGGAGTTTCAATTTCTAAAAAATCCAAATTATCTAAAAAATATCTTATTGCTTTATTAAATTTATGTCTAATGACAATTTTATTTGTAATTATAGGTCTTCTTAAATCTAAATATCTATGATGCATTCTTGTATCTTCTTTTGCTTCTAATTCATCTTGAATTATGAACGGAAGTTGTTTAGCAAATGAAAGAATTTCAATATTTTCTACTATTATTTCAATTTCTCCAGTTTTTAAATTAGGATTTTTGTCTTTTCTTTCTTTAACTTTTCCAACTACTTTTAAAATAGACTCTTTTGAAAAATTTTTTATTTTATTTTTAATTACTAATTGTGTAATTCCTCATCTATCTCTTAAATCAACAAAAATTAATTTTCCCATTTTTCTTTTATTAGCAACAAATCCATAAAGAGTAACTTTTTTATCTATATCTAAAATTGTTAATTGACCATTATTTAATATTTTCATATTCCAACTCCTTTTTAATATAATCTATTAAATTATCAATCTTTACAAGTTTTTGTAAATTTCCTTTTTTAACAATAACTTTTTGATTCTTTAATTCTTTATCACCAGCAATAATTTGTAATTTAGGATTATAAATATCAGCATTTTGAAAACCTTTGGAAATTTTTTGACTTTTAATATTTCATTCAGTTGAAAAACCAGATTTTCTTAATAAATACACAATTCCAGCAACAAGATTTATATTATTTTTAGAAATATTAATTACATAAATATCTAATTTTTCACTAAATAAAGAAATAATTTTATTTTCATCTAATTCATTTATAACTCTTTCAATACCAAGACCAAAACCAATTCCTGATAAATTATCTGGTCCACCAAATTGTTTTAAAAGATTTGAATATCTTCCGCCACCAATTAAAGTATTTTGTGATCCTGCTTTACCAGAAATTGAAATAAATTCAAAACATACATTAGAATAATAATCAATTCCTCGCATTAAATTATTATTAACTTCATATTCAACACCCATTTGAGTTAAAAAATTTTGTAAAGATTGAAAATATATTTTAGTTTTACTATCATAAAATTTATCAATTTTAGGAGAATTTTTAACAAATTCTTTTTTGCTATCTATTTTATCATCTAATATTCTTAAAGGATTAATATCTAAACGTTTTTTAGAAACTTCAGAAAGTTCATTTTTATATTTTTTAAAATATTTATTTAATTCTTCAGAATAATTATTTCTTATTTTTTTATCTCCAATTGAATTAATTAATAATTTATAATTAATATTTAAAGTATCTAAAATTGTTTTGGCAAATAAAATAATTTCAGCATCTATAATTGGATTGGGAAAAGATAACATTTCAATACCAAATTGAGTAAATTGTCTTTGTCTACCTTTTTGTGGTCTTTCATATCTAAAATTAGGAGTAATATAAAAAAATTTTAAAGGTAATTTTTTAGTAAAAAGTTTATTTTCAACAATAGCTCTCATCACACTAGCAGTGCCTTCGGGTTTTAAAACTAATTCACGTTCTTTTTTATCTTTAAAAACATACATTTCTTTTGAAACAATATCAGTTGTTTTGCCAATAGATTTTACAAAAATTTCTTTATGTTCAAAAATAGGTGTTTCAATTTGTTTAAAATTATTAAGTTTTGAAACTTCTTTAATAACATCAAAAACATATTCTCTTAATAATTGTTTATTTCCATAATAATCTTTTGTTCCTTTTGGTCTATTCATTTTTTTCCTTTTTAAAAAAAGCCCTAATATTAGAGACTAACTTGCCACTCTAATAAGGACTCTTTTACTTTAACGCAGTATTTACGATTTTATCTCCAAGGTTGTCACAATTTTCCTTTTCATAGATAAGATATTAAATTTATAAACAAATTATATAATATTTTTTAAACACTAAAATCATTAATTCCTTTAAATGTTTGTTCTTCTCTTTCTTCAGATGATCAAAAATTTTTATCTTTTCTAATTAAAATTCTTTTTTGTCTATATATTTCAAATTTTGTTCATGAAAATGTTGCAATAAAAATAGAAGAATAAGTTCCAACAACAAGACCAATAAACATAGCAATATTAAATGATAATTTTGTTGCATTACCAAATGACATCAATATTATTACTGCTAAAATTGTAGTCAATGAAGTTAAAAATGATCTTTTCAATGTTTCTTTAATTGCAGAATTTGAAAGTTCTTTTATTTTTTTAGATGATAATTCACCCTCATAATCATTTATTTTTTCTCTTAATCTATCAAATGTAACAATTGTATCATTAATTGAATAACCAATTATAGATAATAAACCAGCTATAAACACTGGAGAAATTTCAATTCTAAATATTACAAAGAATGAAATAACAATTATTGCATCATGAACTAATGCTATTATTGCTGATATAGAATAAGTTCATTTAAATCTAAACAAAGTATAAATAATTATTCCTATAATTGCTATTCCAACACCTAATAATGCATTAAATAAAATTTTATTAGCTACATCATTAGTAGTAATTGATTGAATAAAATTAATGCCATCATATTTATTTTCAAATATTTGTTTTCAATCACCAGCATCTACAAATGTTTTGATGCTATTAAATTTTATGGCAATAATTTTATTTGCTTCTTTTAAAATTTGAATATTATTTTCTTCTAATCCTCTAGTAATTAAATCTTTTTTAATTGCTTCAGCATCTACACTAGAAATAAAATCATAACCTTCTAAAGGAACAACTGATATTTTTGTTCCTCCCGTAAAATCTTGAGATAATTTAAATCCATTTGATAAACTTGAAGATGTAAAACCAGTAATTAAAAATGCCATTAAAGCAGCTATTAAAATTGAAATTGAAATCATGTTAAATCATTTGGCATTTTTAATATAATCAAATTTATTAATTTTATTTTGAATTTTTTTATCAAATTTAGGTTTAAAACCTAATAAATATAATTTATTATCAAAATAGCCTGTGTTAACTAATATTTTTGAGATAATTTTAGTAAATCCCAACATAACAACTAATGTTAATATTATTGAAAGTATTAAAGTAACTGATAAACCAATTATATTTCGGGTTCCGAAAAAAAACAAGACTAAAGCTACTATTAATGTTGTAATATTTGAATCCAAAATGGTTGAAGTAGATTTTTTATTTGAATCTTTAAGAGCCTTTTTTAAAATAATGCCATCATAAACTTCGTTTTTGAGTCTTTCAAACATAATAATATTAGCATCAACTGACATACCAATTCCTATTATTAATGCTGCAATAGATTCTGGAGAATATTGGCCACGCATCAATGTAAAAATAGTTAAAGTTGCAAATATATAAATAGCAATTGCAACTGAAGAAATAAGACCTAATATTCCATAATTAGCAATTAAAAAAATAGCAATAAATATAAATACAATAATACCAGCCATCATTGCTTTTTGAAATGCATTTGAGCCATAGCTTGCTTCTACATAATTTGAATATTCTAATGAAAGTTCATATTTTGAAGAACCATAATTAATTTTTCTTGCCAATTCTTTTGATTCTATATTATTTTTCATTCCTTCAATTACAAAATCACTTCCACTTAATGCTTGTTTGACAGTTGGGCTTGAAATTAAATATTTTTCTGAATCAATAGTATGTTTTCTAAAAGCAAAAACATCTTTACCATCTTTTTTAGCTGAAGTTTTTGCAGCAATAATGGGGTTGCCACCTGATTTTAATCAAATATCTGGTCAATCTACTTTCATTTTTTCAATAAATTTATCTAAATCCAACCAAACAAAAATTCTATTTCCGCCTTTTTGAATTTCAGAAATATATTTTGTTGCTTTAGTTCATTCAGCAGTTTTACCTTCAACAATTTTAATTTGAACTTTTGAAAATAAAGGAGAAGCACTCCCTGATTTAATAGGAACATTTGTTTTTTCAAAATTTAAATTTTGTCTTCCTTTGGAGTCAGTTAATTCTTCATTAAAATTTTGGTATTCATTAAATAAAACATTTCCGTATAAATCAGTAAATGCTAATTTAGGTTTATGAATAATTAAGTATTCAATTTCTTTTCTTTTTTCTAACGATGTAACACCTGGATATGTAACTCTAACACGAGCTCCATCATTAGAAATTTCTGGATGAACTTGAACACCTTTAACACCTAAAGAATCAACACGATTATATATTTCTTGTGCAACATCTGAAGCAATTTTTTTAGATTCTTCAACTTTGTTGTTAGTTGTGTCAGGATTAATTTTTACAACAAATTCAGCCCCTCCACCATATTCAGTTGAAAGTTCACTATTTTTTGAAACATAAAAAATTGAACCTAATGCAATTGTTAAAATTGAAAATATTAATGTAATAGCTAAAATAATTATTCTTTTTGGATTAGATAATTTAAAATTTTTGACAATTTTTTTAATTAAATTTTTCATATCTTTTAAATTATACCTTATTATTTAAGATATATAATTAGTAAGATATTCAATTCCTTTTTTTGTTATTTTTCTACCATTAGAATTTTTAATAATTAAATTTTGTATTATTAAAATAGGTTCAATTTCTTTTTCAATATTGTTTTTTTCTTCATTTAAAAAACCTAAAATTAAATTTAAAGAAACATATTTTTCATTAAAATTAATATAAAGATTTTTTAAATAATTTATATGAGTATCATTTAACCCATTTTGATATAAACCAATATTTTTAAAAGTTTTATTGACAATTTTAATTATTATTTCTTCACAATTATCAACCACTGCAAAATCTCATGATCTTTTTAATAAATTATTAGCTATTCTTGGAATATTTCTTGAATATAAAGCAATTTTTTCAATTGACTCTTTATCAATTTTTATTTTTAATTTTTTAGAACTATTTTTAATAATTTTTTCAATATCTTTTTTTGTATAATTAGAAAATTTACCTATAAAACCAAATCTATCTTTAAATGGTTGAGTCATTTTAGAAAAAAGAGTGGTAGCACCAATTAAAGTAAATTTAGGAAGTTTCATTCTAATAAGTTTTTGATCACCTTCTGGACCAATGAAAACATCTATTATATTATCTTCAAGTGCTGAATAAAATATTTCTTCTACTTTTTTATTAATGCCATGTATTTCATCAATAAAAATTAAATCTCCTTTTTGAATTGAACAAAAAAGAGTTAATATATCAGATTTTTTTTCTAATAATGGACCTTGAGCATATCTTATTTTAGTTTTTATTTTATTTGAAATTATTTTAGCAAGTGAAGTTTTTCCAAGTCCAGGTCTTCCATAGAAAAGAATATGATCTAATTGTTTTTTTCTTTTAATTGAAGATTCTATTATTACTTTGAGTGTTTTTTTAAGTTTTTTTTGACCAATAAATTCATTAAAATTTAATGGTCTAAGAGAATTTTGCATTAGAAATAATTTTTATTGATTCTTCAATTAAAGTTTCTATATTTTCTTGTGGTTTAACATTTTTAATAGCAAAATTAATTTGTTTTTGATTAAATCCTAAATTCTTAAGTGGTTTTTTTAACATTAAAGGCATAATTTTGTTAATTTTTTTATTTTGAAAATTTTTATATTTATCTGAAAGTTCAAAAATAACTTGATTAGCAGTTTTTCTTCCAATAAAAGGAAAATTATTTAAATTTTCTAAATCTTTATTAGCAATAATATTTATTAGCATTTCTTCACCTTCTTTTAAAAGTGAAAGAGCAGTTTTAGGTCCTACACCATTTATGCTTAATAAATCATCAAATAATATTCTTTCTTTAAATGAAGAAAATCCATATAAATTATTAATATATTCATTTTGATATTTATAAATAAAAAGTTTTAAATTAGAACCAACTTTAAATTTATTGATATTATTAACATAAATAAGATCTCCACAATTATTAGATTCAAATATTATGTATCTTTTATTTTTTGAAACTATTTTTCCTATTTTATAGATTTCCATAATTACCTCCATATTTTCATATGTAAAAAAATAAAATAAAAAAAGAACTTTCTTTTTTCAAGTTCTTTTTTAAAATTTTTTTTAAAATTATTTTGTACCAAATATTCTATCTCCAGAATCTCCAAGACCAGGAATTATATATTTTTTATCATTTAATTTTTTATCAATTGCTACAATATAAATATCAATATCTGGATGTTTTTTTTCAAGTTTTAAAAGTCCTTCTGGTGCTGCTACTAAACAAACAAATCTTATATTTTTATAACCATCTTTTTTAATTTTATTAATTGCATTAATGGCAGTAACACCAGTTGCTAACATTGGATCAACAACAATAATTTCTGCCTTTTTTGAAACAATAGGAATTTTATAAAAATATTCTTCTACTTGAAATGTTTTATTATTTCTAAAAATGCCAATATGTCCAATTTTTGCTTGAGGTATTAATGTTTCAATACCGGCAACCATTCCAAGACCAGCCCTTAATATTGGAACAATAACAATATCATTATTAAATGTTTTGCCATTAGTTATTGAATTTGTAGGAGTTTTAATTTTTTTAACTTTTGGTTTATAATTTCTTAAAATTTCATAAACCATAAGAGAACCAATTTCATTTAAATTTTTTTTAAAAACTATGTGTGAAGAATTTTCATCTCTCATTTTTGTTAATTTTATTTCTATTAATGGGTGTTTAATTAATTTTGTCATATTTATATTACACTCTTTCAAAAAAACATTTCTTATTTAGAAATGTTTTTTAATCATTATCTTTTAGTAGGTGTTGCTTCCAATTTAACCGAAAATCCATAAACTTCAATTGGATAATTAGAAGTTTGGGTACTTAACAATAAAACAATTGGTTGAGGATTTAAAGAAAGTGAATTATTATTTTTTTTAACAGAAACTTTAATTCCCTCTTCAGGATCAATTAATTTTTTGGCAACTTTTTCAATTTCTGCAATATTAACTGCTGCAGATATTTTGTCAGAAGTTGAATTACTTGGTATTGAAAGAATTTTTTCATTACTTGTAAGTGCATCATATTTTTCTTTTTCTTGTCCAATTTTTTGATATGTTTCTTCTTCTTTTTGATTTCTAGTTAATAAAATGATATCATAATTATATTTTTCAGTATCAACAACTAGTTCTAATACATAACCATTATTAGAAACTGTTGATGGAATTTGTCAAGAACCACTTGATCTTCTAATTTTAACAATAATATCTTTTTGTTCTTTAGTATACAAATCACCTAATGTTTCTTTAATTGCTTCTAATGTTTTAGTAGGATCATTAACATTTAAACCATGTGAAATATAAAAAGTTTTTTTAAAAATTAATTTGTCAAATTTTTTAATAGTTGTAATTATTTTCTCAGCTTTTGTTTGAGCATGAGTGACATCAAGCACAACATTTTCTTTTTCTTGTGCATCTTCTTGAATTTCAAGTTCAATTTTTTTTGTTTCTCCTTTTGGTCAAGATTCAAAAGAACTAATTGAAAAAGAATTTTTTTGATTTTTCGTTAAATCTTCACCAATTACAATTTTAATTTGTTCTAATAATTGACTAGAACTAGTTATTATAGGTTTTTCACTAGAAATTATAATATTTGTATTTATTTTATTACCTTTATCATCTGTTTCATTAAAATAAGAAATTATAGCAGCTTGTTTTTCAGCTGGTGTTTTTATTCTTCTAACTTTGTAACTTTCAATAATTTCTTTATTTTCACCTTTAGAAATATTTATTTTAATTGTTTGATCACTTGTTGTTATTGGAGAATCTTCTTCCATAGAAATTGTGATTTTAGTTCCTTTTAAATTATTAATACCAATAATTTTTTTAATTTCATCTAAAATAGCATTTTTATTTTCTTTTTCACCAATAATATTGCCACTTGCTACTTCAATAAGTTGAATAACTTTTTCTTTATGAGAATTTAAAATATCAACTACTTCTTTAATAGATGATTTTTCATCTTTTGATTTATCACTTTTGATTTTATCAAGCACAACAATTGGAGTAATAGTTGCTATTGTACCAATACTCAAAAATAATGCTATAGCTGCTAAAATTCTTTTATGCCTTTTAATCATTTTTGCCCTCCTTAGTTTATAAAAATTAAATTATTTTACAATAAAAAATAAAAAAATATTTTTCAACATTTAAATTATAGCATTTTAGTATTAAAAAATATATTTAATTATTCATTTTAATTGATTATAAATGTTTTTTGAGCTTCTAAAATTGTTTTGTTTTTAATTTCATTAGATGAATATAATGTCATTAATAATTCGCCTTTTTTAACTTTATCATTATTTTTTTTGTTTAATTCAATTCCAGCATCATAATCTATTTTATCTGTTTTTATTTTTCTATTAGTTCCTAATTTAGATGCTAATTGTCCTATTTTAAAAGCAGAAAGTATTTTTAAAACACCATTTTTTTTTGCTAAAATTTTGAATTTACATTTTGGATTTCAAAAATTATCACTTAATAAATAATTAATATCTCCACCTTGAGTTTTAATTCAAATTTTAAAAGTTTCAAATGCTTTATATGATTTAATATTTTTTTTAATAATTTTTCTAGATTCAACAATATTTTTAGCAATTTTTGCTTGAATTAATATTTTTGAAGAAATTTTGTAAACAAGATTAGTAAAATCCTTAGGACCATTCCCTTTTAGTGTTTTAATAGCTTCAAGAATTTCATTTTTATTACCAATTGAATTACCAAGAGGTATATTCATATTGCTAATAACTGTTTTAACATCTTTATTAAATTTTTTTCCTATTTGATTTATTAAATTGGAAAGTATTTTTGCATTATTTTTGTTTTTCATAAATGAACCATTTCCATATTTAATATCTAATAATATACTATCTGAACCAGTTGCTAATTTTTTACTCATAATTGAAGAAACAATTAATGGTATTGAATCAACTGTTCCAGTAACATCTCTTAAAGCATAAATTAATTTATCAGCTGGAACAATATTTTTTGTTTGACTAATAACTGCTATATTAATTTTTTGAATTTGTTTAATAAATTCTTTTTTAGAAAGTTCTACTTTAAAACCTGGTATTGATTCAAGTTTATCAATAGTTCCACCTGTATGACCTAAACCTCTACCAGACATTTTGGCAAAAACACCACCACAAGAAGCGATAATTGGTGCTACTGCAATTGTAATTTTATCACCAACTCCTCCTGTTGAATGTTTATCAACTTTTATTCCTTTAATCTCAGATAAATCAATAATATCACCAGAATTCATCATATGATAAGTTAAAGCAGTTAATTCTTTTATATTCATTCCATTGATTTTAATTGCCATTAATAAAGAAGACATTTGATAATCTTTAATATCATTTTTAACAAAACCATCAATTATAAAT
>CAKNAO010000008.1 GCA_929200685.1 uncultured bacterium
TTTTTTTTTTTTTTTTTTTTTTTTAAAAAAAAAAAGTTTTTTTTTAATTTTTACCCAATATTTTAGAAATAGAATTATTATTTATATTATCAATTAAATATGAACCTGAAACAACAATATTTGCTCCTTCTTTAAATACTATTGGTCCTCAAACATTATTAATACCACCATCAATTTGAATAAATGTTTTTAATTTTTTACTAAAAATTTCTTTTTTTAATTTTTTGATTTTTTCAATTGATTTTTCAATAAATTCTTGACCACCTTTACCAGGAATAACTGACATAATTGTTACATGATGTAAATTTTCTAAATGTGGAAATATTTTTTCTAAATCAGTTGAAGGATTTAAAACTAAACCAAGTTTAGTTTTTTTAGAATACTTTTTAATTATTAATTTTAATGTTTTTTTTGAAACACTTTCTATATGAACTGAAAAACAATTAGCAAAATTAATTAATGAATCAATATATTGAATTGGATTTTGAACCATTAAATGTATATCTTTAAAATGTGGTTTTGTGGTTTTGAATAAAAATTTTATTTCATTAATTGGAAGTGAATTATTTAAAACAAATTTCCCATCCATTACATCATAATGAATTCAATCTATTCCTTTATTAATTAAAATATTAATTAAATTTTTTTTATTTTTTTTACCCAAAATTGATGCTGCAATTTTTTTAGTCATTATTTTGCCTCCAAAAGTAACTTAAGATAATCACTATATCTTTTTTTACTTATTTTATTATTTTTTACCATTTTTTTAATTTGACAATTAATTTCTTTATTATGAAGACAATTTCTATTAAATTGACATTTAATAGAATTTTCTTCAAAATTTTTATAAGAACGTGCAAGTTCAAATTTTGTTAAATCATTTTCAAAAGAAGAAAAACCTGGAGTATCAATTACTTGACCATTTATTAAATCATATATTTTTATTATTCTTGTAGTATGTTTTCCTCTTTTGAGTGATTTAGAAATTTTGTTAGTTTTAAGATTAAAACCAAATAATGAATTAATTGTTGAGGATTTACCAACTCCTGTTTGACCTATAAAAACAGAAATTTTATTTTTAAAAACTTTACTTAAATTTTTAATTCCTTCTTTTGTTTTATTAGAAATTTCAAAAACTTTATATCCTTGTTTTTGATATTCTTTTAAATAACTTTTAATAATTTTGTCTTTTTTTGTAAAAACAATTATTGGCAAAATATTATTATGTTCAATAATAGCAAGTATTTTATTAGTTAAAATAGAAGAATATTTTGGTTCAATTAAAGAACTAACAATTATTGCTTGATCAACATTTGAAACTTTTGGTCTTTTTAAAAAATTTTTTCTTTTATAAACTTTTGTCAAAAATTTATTTGGAGTAAATTCAACAATATCACCAACTAAAGGTTTAACATTAATATTTCTTAATTTTCCAGCAGCATTTACAATAAAAAAAAATTCATTACATTTAATTTCATATTTACCTGAATTAATTGAAATTAATTGACCTATCATAAAAATTCCTCAAAAAATAAAATTAAAATTATTATTAATAAAATTAATGTTAAAAAACTAAATAAAAAAATTAAAAATAATTTAGAATTTAAAAATTCTATTAAAGTTTTTCTTTTTTTTGTTACAAGTAAAAATGGTTTTTCTCCTATTCTTGAATTATTTAAACATGTTGAAAGATCTTCGTATAATTCTTTCATATTTTTATGTCTTAATTTTTTATTTCTTGCTGTTGCTTTAATTATTACATTTGCTAATGATTGAGGAAGATTTTTAAAAATTTTATTGACATTTGGAACATCATTTTTTTTATGCATTTGAATAATTAAAGCAGCATTATTTTCTTTATAAGGTGTTTCGCCAATAATCATTTCATACAAAATAATTCCTAGTGAATATATATCACTTAAAATTGTAAGTTTTTCTCTTTCTGAAATTTCTGGTGCAATATAATGCGGACTACCAATAACACTATCTTCTCTTGTATATCTTTCTGAATCATTAGTAATAGCAATTCCAAAATCAATTATTTTAACTTGACCATGGCTTGAAATTAAAATGTTTGAAGATTTTATGTCTCTATGAATAATTCCTACTTTATGAATTGCTTCTAAACCTTTTGCAAGTTGTGTTGTTATATCAATAGCTTCTTCAGGTGTTAATCTTTTTTTATTAGATAAATAATCTTTTAAAGTTTTACCTTCAACATATTCAAGCAAAATATATTGAATTTTATCATTTCATTCATAACCATAAACTTTTATAACTTTATCAGAGTAAACTTGTTTTGTTAATTCTATTTCTTGTTTAAATCTTTTTTTATTAGCATGTGAATCTTTATTATTGGAATTAAGAATTTTTATGGCATATTTTTCATTGTTTCTTTTATCTAAAACAAGATAAATTACTGCCATTCCACCTTCACCTATTTTTCTTATTAATTTAAAATATGAAGGAATTTTTTCAATCATTATTTAATCTCCAATATGACATTTGTGAGATTATCAGAAGATTTACCTTTAATTGCTTGTTTAATTAAATTATCTGATTTTTTCTTTAAATTTAATTTTTTTGAAGCAATAATTTTTTCAAATGAAGATTTTGAAATATAATCATGAATTCCATCAGATGTTAAAATAATAAATTTAGTTTTTTGATCAACTTCAATTAAAAAATTATCAATTTTCATTTTCTTTTTTGGACCAAGAGCACTAGTTAAAGCTGCTGCTCCTATTAATGTTGCAGTTTTTTCCTGTGAATAATCATAATTTGAAAGAAAATAATTTCTTAAATTATGATCTTCAGTTATTTGGTGTAAAATACCATTATAAATATAAGTTCTTGAATCACCAATATTGTATATTCTAATTAATTTGTCAGAAATAATAGCAGCTGTAATAGTTGTTCCCATATCCAAAAATTTAGGTTCTTTTTTTGAAAAATTAACCATTTCATTTTGCGTTTTTTTAATTGTATTAGAAAATCAATTATCAATTTTATTTTCATTTTTAGGTCATTTTTTTTTAAATTCTTTCTCAAAAGTTGAAATAGCAATACTTGAAGCATAACTACCACCTTCATGGCCTCCCATGCCATCGCATAAAATTGCTAAATGATAATTTTTATTATTAAAAACTGCAGCTTTATCTTGATTTTCAGATCGAACAACACCTATATTTGTTTTAATAATATAATTCATTAAATATTGCCTCTTATTATTTTTTTAATTTTGTTTACACATTTTTTTAAATCATCATTTACAACAATATGATCAAACAAACCAATGTATTTCATTTCTTCTTCAAATCTTGACATTCTTTGTTTTATTTGTTTGGGGGTTTCAGTGTTTCTTAAAATAATTCTTTTTTTAAGTTCTTTCATAGATGGAGGAGAAACAAAAATAGAAATTAAATTATCTTTTCCAAAATTTTCAATTATTTTTCTTGCTCCAATAACATCAACTTCAATAAAAGGAATTTTATTAGAATCACTAATAGATTTTATTTCACTTTTTAGAGTTCCATATTTATTAGAAAAATGTTCATTTCATTCAATAAATTTATTATCTTGAATTTTTTTAACAAATTCTTTTTCAGAAATAAAATTATAATGAACTCCATCTTTTTCATTGCTTCTTGGTTTTCTAGTGGTTGCTGAAATTGAAAGTTGAATATCAAGATTTTTATCTTTAAATAATTCTTTTTCAATAGTATATTTTCCAACTGCGGAAGGACCAGTAAAAACAATAAGTTTATTTTTCATATAAAAATTATATATTATTAAACATTTTTGCTTATTAAAAGCACTAAGGTCTTACCATATTTTTTGTTTTTAATAACTAAAAAATTATTTGGAATATCAATTTTTGAAAATTTATTAGTTTCAACAATAATATAACCTTTATTACTTAAAATTTTGTTTTTATCAATTAAATGAAAAATTTCTTTAAATAAATTTAAATTATGTGGAGGGTCTAAATAAATAAAATCAAATACTTTTCCTTTCGATTTTTCTAAAAATGTTAAAGCATCACTATTAATAGAAACAATATTATTAATTTTTAAATTTTCAATATTTTCATTAATTATTTTAAATGCTTTTTTATTTTTTTCAATTGCAAATGCTTTCATTGCTCCACATGAAATTGCTTCAATTGAAATAGCACCTGAACCTGAAAAAAGGTCTAAAAATATAGAATTTTTAATTTTAAATTGAATAATTGAAAAAATTGCTTTTTTGACTCTATTAGTAGTTGGTCTAGTAATTTGTAAATCTGGTTTTTTTAATTTTCTTCCACTATATAAACCACTAATAACTCTTAACATATATAAATAATATCATATGGTAAAATTAAAATATGAATTTAATAATGTTACCTAATAAAAAAATAAGAGAAAAATCAAAAAAAGTTAATTTTCCACTTACAAAAGAAAAAATAAATTTAATTGAAAATATGATTAAGTATATTGATAATTCTCAAAAAATAGGTTTTAATGGAAAAGAAGGAGTTGGTATTGCTGCAATACAACTTGGTTTTTTAGATAGAATGTATTATATTAATGCTCCTTCTTCAGATGGTCAACCTGTTTGAAAAGAATTTTTAATTAATCCAATAATTATTAAAAAGAAAAAATTAGCTGCACTCGAATATGGTGAAGCATGTCTTTCGGTGGGAACAGAAATTCCTGGTCAAGAAGGATTAGTTCATAGAAATTATGAAGTTACAGTAAAAGGTTATTCATATTTACAAAAAAAAGAAATTCAAATAAATAAAGTTGGTTATCAAGCAATTATTATTCAACATGAACAAGATCATTTGGATGGAATTTTATTTTTTGATAAAATTGATAAATTTAAAATTTGAGAAAAAAAAGAAAATGAAAAAATAATATAGAAATTAATTTTTTTTTAAATCTTTTAATATTTTTTCAATTCTTCTAGCAGATTCAATAACTTTATCTTCTTTAAAAAGAATTTTTGGAACAATTCTTTGTTTTAAAAGTTTAGAAAGTTCAAATCTTATAAATGATTTTGTATTTTGTAAATTTTTAAATGATTTTTTAGAATTATTTTCAAAAGTAACATATATTGTTAGAATAGAACTATCATTATTTAATTTCACTTCTGTAACAGTTGTTAAAGATATATTAGAATTATTAATTTTATTAGTAATTATTTCTGATACTATTTTAAAATAAATAGATTCTTTTCTTTTGTTTTGGATTGACACTATTTTTTAATTTCCACTTCTTGATATGCTTCAATAATATCATCAACTTTAATATCATTAAATTTATAAATATGAGTTCCAAATTCTTTACCAACTTCAACTTTTTTAACAAGATTTTTTTCTTTTTGAAGTGAATCAATTTTTCCTTCATGTATTAATTTATTTTCACGATAAATTTTTACTTTTGCATTTGCTTTTATAAAACCTGTTTCCATTTTACAACCTGCAATATTACCAACTTTTGAATAAAAGAAAACCTTAAGTACTAATGCTCTACCAGTTAATTCATCTTTATATTTAGGAGCAAGTTTTCCTTTTAACATTTTTTCTACATCTGCAATCATTTTGTAAATAATTTTATAAAATTTAACTTCTATTTTATTTTCTTCAACCATTTTATTTAAATTTGAATTTAATAAAGTATTAAAACAATAAATAGAAGCATTTGAAGCTATTGCAAGTAATAAATCTGATTTTGAAACTAAACCAACATTTGCACTTACAATATTAATTTTTGCTTCTTCATTTTGTAATTTAGATAATGAATGTTTAACAGCTTCTGCAGTTCCTTGAACATCAGATTTTATTATTAAATTAATAATTTTTTTTCCATCTTTAATTTCTACAACATTTCTTTCTCTTAAATTTTTTTGTTTATCAGCAAATTCTTTTTTTTGAGCAAGATTTTTTGCAAATTTTTCATCTTTAAATGCAAAAAATTTATCACCAGCTTGAGGAACATAATTTAAACCAGTAACTACAACTGGAGTTCCTGGTAAAGCAAAATTTATTTTTTTACCAAAAAAATCCTCAAGTGTTCTTACTCTTCCATATTTTGAACCAGCAACAATAAAATCTCTTTGCATTAAAGTACCATTTTCAACAATCAAAGTAGCGATTGTTCCTCGACCTTTATCAATATGAGATTCAACAATAGTTCCAATAGGTAAACGATTTGAATTTGCTTTTAATTCTAACATTTCAGATTGAATTAATATAGCTTCAAAAAGATCATTAATACCTTTATTTTGAAGAGCAGAACCAATAACAAATTGAATATCTCCACCCCAATCTTCTGAAATAATATTTTCATTTGAAAGTTCAGCTTTAATTTTTTCTAAATCAGCATTTTGTTTGTCCATTTTATTAACAAAAACAATAATAGGAACATTAGAAAATTTAGCATGAGCAATTGCTTCTTTAGTTTGAGCCATAACTCCATCATCAGCTGCTATAACTAAAACAATAATATCAGTTAATTTTGCACCACGTGAACGCATTAAAGCAAATGATTCATGACCTGGTGTATCTAAAAAAGTAATTTTCTTTTTTTTATATTCAACTTGATAAGCACCTATATGTTGGGTAATTCCACCAGCTTCATTTTCTGCAATTTGACTTCCTCTAATTTTATCTATTAGTGTTGTTTTACCATGATCAACATGACCCATAACAGTAATAATCGGAGGTCTTTCAGAAAGTTCTTTTTCTTCATCAAAAATTTCAACATTATCCATAAAATTTTGAGCATTAATTTCTTTTTCTTTTTGAAAATCATAACCATAATCTAGGCAAAGAGTAGCAATTTCTTCTTCATCTAAAGTTTTGTTGATATTATACATTTTTCCTTGTTTAAAAAAATAAGAAATTATTTCATTAACTGGTTTTTTTATTGCATTTGCAAAATCAACAATCACCATTGGACCAGTAAAAATAAAAACACCATTTTCTATTTTTGAATTTACATCAACTAATTGTTTTTTAATTTCATTTTTATTTAATTTTCTTTTATCTGCCATTTTTATTCCTTTATTATTTTCTCTAATTCATCATATACTTCTTTAGGAACATCCATTTTAAAAGCTTTATGAAGCAACTTTTTTTTAATAACTTCTTTAATTGAATTTTTTTCATTAAATACATATGCTCCTCTACCACTTTTATCAGAATTAACATAAAATTTTTTGTCTTTAGTTTTAACTATTCTAATTAATTCATTTTTATTTAAAACTTTATTAGAAACAATACATTTTCTGTTATTTTGATTCATCTTTTTCTTCCATGCCAAAATCTAATAATTCTTTGTCTATTTCAAAATTAGATTCCATTTGTTTAATCTCTTCTTCTGAAAGAGAAAAATCTTGATCTTCAGATATTTGATCATTATAATCACCAAAATTTTCATTAGATTGAATATCTTCATTAAATGAACTAATATCACTATCAAAATCAAATTTATCTTTTTTAATTGCATTTCTTTGATAATTATTTTTTGATTTAGGTGAATTAGATTCAACTTGTGATAGTTCTTCTTTTTTAACATTACCATTTCAAATGATATCAATTCCTTTTTCATTTGCTTGATCAATAGAAATAATATCAATTCTAGTATTTGTAAGTTCAACAGCAAGACGAGCATTTGAACCATTTTTACCAATCGCAAGAGTTTGATGAATATTAGGTGTAATAACAATTTTATGGTCTTTAATAATATTTCCATCTTCATCTTTTTTGTCTAAAATCGATACTACTCTTGCTGGCGAAATTGAATTTGCAATATGTGTTTCAATTTTATCAGATCAATTAATAATATCTATTTTTTCACCACTTAATTTTTCTAAAATTGATTTTATTCTATTTCCACCAGACCCTATAATTGCTCCAACTGGATCAACATTTTCATTATTTGATTTTACTGAAACTTTTGATCTTGTTCCGGCTATTCTAGAAATTTTAACTATTTCTACAATCCCTTCTTCTACTTCTGGAACATTTTTTTCAATAATTCTTTTAATAATTGTAGGTGAACCATTTGAAACAATTATTTGTGAATCTTTGGACTCTTCTAAAACATCTTCAACATATAATTTAGTTTTTCCACCAATATTTAATTTTATATTCATATTTCTAAATTTTGCTGGCATAAATGCTATAGTATCATCATTTAATTTAAAAATTGCATTACCATTATTTTCTAAAGATAATAATGTTGCTTCAACCATTTCACCTTTTATTGATTTGTGTTTGTTATAAACAACTTCTTTTCTTTTTTCTCTAACAATTTGAGTAATTAATTGTTTAACTTGTGATGAAAATTTAGTATTTTGAAAAAGATCAACTTCTTCTGAAAATTCATCTCCTACTTTAATATCTTTTTTAGTTTTTTTAGCTTCTGATATTGAAATTTCTAAAGATCTATATTTTTCTTCATATTCATCATCTGAAACAACAAGTTTTGAATGATTAATTAGTTGAAATTTTTTATTTTTAAAATCAACAAATAACTCTAATCTTGCATCTGGATCAATTTTTGAATGGAATGTTTTGAAAAAAGCATTTTCAATAATTTTGTTTAATTCATCTCTATCTAACAAATTTCTCTCTGCAATTTCATTCATTGCCTCAAAAAATAACTCATTATTAAATTTCATTTTTTTTCCTTCAATATTTATTTAATTAAATTTTTAAATTTTGTCAATATTTATATTTTACTTTTTAAATTTTATTTTAAAATAAAATAAGAAGTCAATAATTTGACCTCTTAAAATTCTATTTTATTGACAAAATTATTATATAACAAAATGTTATTTTAGAATAAGGGAATTTGGTTTGTTTTTGATAAATCTTTAGTTATTCCAGTTTCTTCAAAGAAATTTAACAAAGTATTATTAATTGAAGTTCGTTGCTTTAAATCTTGAATTGAAGTAAAAGGAGATTTATTTCTTGCTAAAATAATTTTTTTTGCCACTAGTTCACCAAGACCATCAATTGTAGTAAAAGGTGGAATTAATAAATTATTTTCTTTTTCATAATATCAATTTATTGCTTTTGATTTTTTTAAATGAACATTAGAAATTTTAACACCTCTTGATAAAGCTTCTAAACAAATTTCAAATATAGGAATAAGTGCAGATTCTTTTGCAGAAAGTTGTTTTTCACCAAAACTTAAATATTTTCTTTTTTGTAAATCAGAAAGTTTAATTTGAATTTCTTCTTTTCCTTTTAAAATTGTTTTTAAATCAAAAACATCTGGTCTTGTAGTAAAATAAGTTGAATAATAAGCAAGTGGATAATAAAGTTTAAACCAAGCTATTCTCCAAGCCATCATGACATAAGCAGTAGCATGAGCTTTTGGGAACATGTATTGAATATTTTTAATTGAATTTATGTATCAATTATCAACCCCTTTTTCTCTTAAAGTTTTTTCTTCTTCTAATGTAATGCCTTGACCTTTTCTAACTTTTTCCATAATTTGAAATGCAAATAATGGTTTAATATCTTTGTTAATTAAATCAATCATTATGTCATCACGACATGAAATAACACTATCAAGTGTAAGATTTTTTTCTTTAATTATATTTTCAGCATTACCTGTTCAAACTCCAGTACCATGTGATAAACCAGATAAAGAAATTAAATCTCCAAATTTTTTAACTTCAACTTTTTTTAACATGCCACGAACAAATTTAGTTCCAAATTCTGGAATTCCCATTGCCCCTGTTTTTTCACCATTTATATCTTCTGGTTTAATTCCTAATTCTTTTGTTGAAGAAAATAATGAAATTACTTTTAAGTCAAAAAAAGGTATATCTTTTTTGGCATTTATACCGGTAAATTCTTCTAGTTTTTTAATAACAGTTGGATCATCATGTCCTAATAAATCCAATTTAAGAACATTATCATGTATAGAATGAAAATCAAAATGAGTAGTTTTTCAACTTGAACTTGAATTATTAGCTGGAAAATTAATAGGAGTAAAATCTTCAACTTTAAATTCTTTAGGTATAACAATTATTCCACCTGGATGTTGACCAGTTGTTCTTTTTGTGCCAGTTACTCCTTCTGCAATAAATTCTATAAATGGTTTAGAAAGATTTTTATTATTATTTTCTGCCCAACTTTTTACATAACCAAAAGCCATTTTTTCAGCAATTGTTGAAATAGTTCCAGCTCTAAAAACATGATTTTCTCCAAATATTTTTTTTACTTCATTATGAATTATTGGTTGATAATCACCTGAAAAATTTAGATCAATATCAGGTATTTTATCACCTTCAAAACCTAAAAATGTTTCAAAAGGAATGTTTTGTCCTTCTCTATCAAAATAGATGTTACAATTATCACATTTTTTTTCTTTAAGATCATAACCTGAATTTATTTTAGAAGAGTTTTCAGGAAAAATTGTTTTTTTACAATTTGAACAAACATAATGAGCTTCTAAAGGGTTTACCTCTGTTATTTCGGCCATAGTTGCCACAAATGAAGAACCAACCGAACCTCTTGAACCAACTAAATAACCATCATTTAATGATTTAGAAACTAGTTTATGAGAAATTCAATATATAACAGCATATCCATGCTGAATAATTGATTTAAGTTCTTTTTCAATTCTATTTTTAATAATTGGTTGAAGATTTTGACCATATTTTTTTTGAGCATTTTTATAAACAAGTTCTTTAAGATTTTGATCTGAATCTTTAAGTTTTGGAGTGTATAATTCACTTTTAATTACTTGAATATTATCATCAATCATATTTGCTATTTTATTAGTATTTTCAATTACTATTTCATGAATTAAATTAATATCATCTAA
The DNA here is from genome assembly GCA_929200685.1 of uncultured bacterium. Classification (GTDB taxonomy): domain Bacteria; phylum Bacillota_I; class Bacilli_A; order Mycoplasmatales; family Metamycoplasmataceae; genus DT-68. Next base: position 10,836 of record CAKNAO010000008.1, read on the forward strand.
AAAATTAAATTCTTCAATCATTTCATTAGTTGTAAGAATATTTTGAATAGGATAATCAGGACTTTCTTCTTCATATTTATATAAATAATGCCTAACTCCTCCAAGACCTTTTGCATTTATAAAAACATTATGATACACTTTTTCTTTTTCATCTAAATATCTAACATCGCCAGTAGCTACAATAATTTTTCCTTGTTTTTTAGATTCATTAATTACAAATTTAATCATATCAATTAAATCTTCTTTTTTAAAACCTCTTTTTATTATGTGGGAAAAATTTTTTAAAGGTTGAATTTCAATATAGTCATATCTACTTATTTCTTTTGCTACTACATCTTTAGAACTAAAAAGCATTTTATCAACTAATCTTGATTTTAGTGCTCCTGAACCAAGTAAAACATTTTCTCTATTTTCAAGTGTTTCTAAATAAACTTTTGGTGATTTAAAAAAATTATCAGTTAATCCTAATGAAACAAATTGAAATAATTCTTTAAGTCCTTGTTGATTTTTAGCAATTAAAGAAACTTCTTTAGAAAATTTATTTGCTTTTACAGTATCATTTTCAAATTTTGTTAATTTTTCTTGATCTAAAACATTATTTTTTCTTAAAAGAATAATCATTTGAATTCAAATACGTGCTAAAACTTCTGCATCATAATCAGCACGATGGGCAATTTCTGAATCATATTCAATATTCAATCTATTGGCAATATTTTGAAGTCTAAATCTTTTAGCTTCAGGAAAAACCATTCTTGCTATAACCATAGTATCAATTGTTGGTTGATTTAATTTTTTATAACCATATTTTTCTAATTTAGTATTTACAAATGTAATATCAAAATTAGCATTATGAGCAACCAAAGTATATCCTTCTAAATAATTTTTTATATCTAAAATTGCTTCTGATTCAATTTTAGCATTTGATTTTAAAATTTGTTCATTAGTAATATTAGTCATTTTAATAATATGAAAAGGAATTTTTTTTGATGGTCTAACAAAAAATTGTTTTCGATCAACAATACGATTATTTTTAACTTTTACTGCTCCAAATTCAATAATTTCTTCATATTCTGGTGATAGTCCGGTTGTTTCTAAATCAAAAACAACATATGAATCTTTTTCTAAATTATTATTTTTAGGTCAATAAATAGCATTATTCTTTTTTTCAACCGTGTTTAATGAAACACCATAAATTGGTTTAATTCCATATTCTTTAGAAGCAAAATAAAATTCTGGAAAAGATTGGACTGAATCTTCATCTAGTATTGCAATTGTTTTATGTCCTCATTTTTTAGCTAATTTAACATAGTCATGTGGTGTTTTAACACCATCCATAGCTGACATTTTTGTTCTTGTAGAAAGTTCAACTCTTTTTTTAGTTGCAAAATCTATTTTTTCATCTTTATCACTATTTTTAAACATAATAATTTTATTTGCAGAAATTGAGGGTTGTTGACTATATGGATCAATTCGATATTTTCCTGAAACTTCAACAAATTTACCAACTATATATTTTCTATTTTTTTCTTTTTCAGCTTCATTTTTAGAAAAAATTTTTACATAAATTGCATCAGAATAATCAGTAATTGAAAGAGTTGTAATTGTTCAACCATTTTTAGTTTCTTGTTCAACATTTTTAAAAATTAAACCTGAAATAATTACATTTTCTAAACCTTGTTCAGCAAGATCAGCTATTTTTGTTTGTACAAAACCTCTTTTTTTAAAAATATTTTCACTTTGAGGTTCATTGTCGCTTTCTTTTTCTATTGCAACTATAGCTTGTTCTTTAATTTTAGATTTTTCATCTTCTAATAATGAATCACTTAAATTTTTTAACTCTAAAATAATTTTTAGATCTTTAAAACCAAATCTTTTAATTAAATTATTAATTTTTTCTTCAAACAACAAAAATTTTGAATAAGTTATATTATCTTTAAATTGAATTACAAAATTTTTATCAACAAGTTTTTTATCAAGATTTTTAAAAAAATTTAATAAAAGTTTGTTTGAAAAAAAATTTAATAAAATTATTTCAATATATTTTTCTATGATATTTTTTTCATAAATTAAATTTTCAATTTCAAATTCAAAAAATGTTTTATAACCAAAATTATTATTTAGTTTCTCTAAAAAAGCAAGCATTGATGAAGGTTGAATTATTTCATTATTTTGAAACTTTATAACAAAATAATTTAAACCTTCTTTTTTTTCTTTTAAAATTACTGAAATTATTTTTGTATTTTTAAAATCTTCATTTAAATCATATGAAATTTTTTGACATAATTTTTTAAAAGCATTATTCATAAAAAAATTATACAAAATTAAATTATTAAATTAAGAGAGTTTGTTAAACTAATTAAATTATAAATATAATAAATAATTTCAATGATATTTTTATTGTATTTTATTTGAAAAAAATATTTTCTATTTTTCTCAATCAAATTTATATAATGGAGCAATTAAATCTGCTAATTGTAAAGTTCTTTCATCAATATCTTTAAAACCAAATATTTCTTTATCAAATAAATTCATTAAAGTTTCATTTACCAAACCTTTTATTAAAATATTTTTGATATTCTTCTAATTTTTTTGAAAAATTTTTATTTTTAGTTTTAAATTTTAATTTAGAATCCAAAATAATATAATTACCTAATTTATTAACTTTTGAATTTTTTATATTTTCATAATCTTGATTATTTAATTCTTTATAAATATTTCTTCAAGTAGAATTTTCTTCTGTTTCAATTGGAAAAATTTGTTCAAGAAAAGGATTCGATGCTATTTCATATCTTCCACTTATTTTATTAGTTTTTTTAAATTCTAAAATTCTTAAAACATTAAATACATATTCTTTTTGTCAATTATCTTTATTTTCAAGTTTTAATTTAAATAATTTATATCTTGGAAGTGTAGTTTGAACATTAGGTTTTTTAATTTTTTCTTCAAACATTTTATAAGATTGATTTATATCATTTGAAATTAATGAATCTCAAAAAATACTTGATGATTGCCCTATATTGAAAACCACTAATAATCTAGTGATATATTTTTCAATTGAAATAATATAATTAAATATTTTTTTTATATTTTTTTCTATTTCAAAAATTTTGTCATTATATCATTTAGAATTTTCATAAATCATATTTATTAATAAAGGCATAACTGAAGATTTTTTTTGTAAATTTTTCAAATAAACTCTAACATTAAATAAATCATTTTTTGATTTTAAATAATCTTCATTTTTTAAATCACAAAATATTATAAAATATTTAGAAATTTCAATTAATAATTCTTTTATTTCTTTAAAAGAAGAAATTGTTTTGTTTTCAGTATATCAAACTTTTGCAAAAATTTTATGTGTTTTACCTTTATATTCAAGTTGTTTATCATTTTGAATTTTATATTTAATTCTACTATAACATATTAAAAATTCATCTAATATTTTATATTTTTTTGTTCTAAATTTTAATGTAGCAGGTTCTATAAAAAAATTTAAAAATAATTTTTCTATTTTCATTTCATTTTCAATTAAAACTTTTAAATCAATCTTTTTATAAATATAATTCTTAACTAAATCTCATTGAGATAATTCTAAACCTTTACTATTTAAATTTTCAAAAATTTGTATTTCATTTTCAATATTATTTTTAATATTTAATTCTGAAATTACAAAATAATGAACAAAAGTAGTTAATAATTCTTCTATCTCATTTATTTTTTTACCATTAAAAAATTTGTAAATTAAATCATAATTTTTTTTAGCAGTTGATTCTTTAAATTCTTCACTATTATCCACATAATCTGATAAAACATTAAAAACATATTTTAATTCACCAATTGATTTTTTATTTGAATAGATTTCATTAATTTTATTTGAAATATTTTTTAATTCAATTGGAAGTATTCAATTATTTTTTTTATAAATATTAATAATAACTTTAATTAAAATAAGACTTGTTGTAATCCTTTGTTGACCATCAATTAAACTAATTATTTTATTTTGATTATCAATTGAAATTGCTAATGAACCCATATAATGTTTTTTCTTATCAATATTCCTATCTTCAATATCTTGAAGAAAAACTTCAACATTTTCTTTATTTCAAGCATATTCTCTTTGATATGTAGGAATAAAAAATTTATAATTAGTAGTTAATAATTGGAATAATCCTTTAGTTTGTGAATCCATATCATTTTTATCAATAGAAAAATTTTCATCTTCTTGATTTTCAATGATTTTACTTAATAAATAAATATTTGAATTAAAATTAAAATTATTTTTTGAATTTTCTTTATCTTCTATATTTTCAAAGTTATTATCTTTAATTAAACAATATTTTATTGAAATAAATAAATTTTTTAATAATTCTATTGAAATAAAAAGATCATATCTAATATTATAAAGTTTATCACCATTTTTTGTTCTATGTGAAGATTCATCACCTTTTTGCTTAATAAAATAAAAAGCATTTTTTACTTTTGAAGGTACTTCATATTTTTGACAAGCTTCATTTATTTGCATTGAAAGACCATCTTTTTCATTAGTTTTAAAAATATTATGAAGCATAATTTCCAAGATTGTTCTTCCGTTTAAAAAAATTGAATTATCATAATTTTTATTTTCAATATTTTTTTCTATTTTCTTAATATTTTCTAATATTTCATTGTGTTCTTTTTTAAATTTATAATGTAATAACATTTCAAAATTTTTAGTCATATTTTTC
>CAKNAO010000009.1 GCA_929200685.1 uncultured bacterium
AAAAAGTTTTTAAAAAAAGTAAATTAAAAATTAAATCAAGAAAAGGACTTATTATATTTACAACATTAGTTAGTCTTGCAAGTGCAATTGGTTCTACTGGATTATCATTGTTTGTATTTGTATCACAAGGAGGATTTTAATGCCAAAAATTAAGCAAATTAAAGATAGTATTGTAATTGTGACTGGAAAAGAAAAATATGAAGAAAATCAAAGATTTCAACTTTCAGAAGATTCAACAGGAATAGTTTTAAATGCAAGCCAAAATGAAGCTAAACTTTTAGTGGTTGGTAATACTTCAAAAATTAAAGTTAACAAAATAATCAAAAAAATAAAAACAGATGTCAATGTTAAAACATATGAATATTATTTTGGAAAAATTATTTCTCCTTTCGGTGATGTAATTCATCCAACAAATTTTATAAAACCTAAAAATCCAAAATTAATAGGTAAATCTTATATTAATAATCCTTCTCCAAGTATTTTAGATAGAATAAAAATAACTGAACCTTTAAATACTGGTATTACTGCCATTGATTCATTAATTCCAATTGGAAAAGGTCAACGTGAGTTAATTATTGGAGATCGTTTCTCTGGGAAAACTTCACTTGCTATTTCAACAATTATTCATCAAAAAGATAATGAACTTTATGTTATTTATGTTTCAATTGGTCAAAAAAGAAGTTCAATTAAAAATCAATTTAGTTTTTTAAAACAAAAAAATGCAACAAAAAAATTAATTTATTTATATGCAAATGCTGATTCTCCTGCTGAACAATTTTATGCTCCAAAAATTGGTATGGCTATGGCTGAATCCATTGCTTATAATGGAAAAGATGTTTTAATAGTTATTGATGATTTAACTAAACATGCAAATATTTATAGAGAAATTTCTTTGTCAATGGGTATTAATCCAGGTCGTGAAGCTTATCCTACTGATATTTTTTATCAACATTCTTCAATTCTTGAACGTGCTGGGAAATTTTCAGCAAAATATAATAATGGTTCAATTACATGTATTCCAATTGTAGAAACTGTTCAAAATGATGTTGCTTCACTTATTCCAAGTAATATTATTTCAATAACAGATGGGCAAATATTTTCTTCAACAAAAATGTTTAATAAAGGACTTTTTCCTTCAATTAATATTTTGTATTCAGTTTCAAGAACAGGTTCTTTAGTTCAAACAAAATTAATGCAATTAATTAGTAAAAATTTAAAAAAACAATATTCTTCATTATTTGAAATTAGTAAATTTGCTAGTATGTCAATTAAAATTAACGAAACTTTTGATGAAAAAATTAAACAATGAGACGGAATTAATAATTTATTTATTCAATATGGTTATGAAGGTTTAACAGAAAAAATGATGGCAGTCTTAATTACTTTATTTAATAAAGGAAAAATTTCAAATATTAAAAATTCTTCAGAATTTTCAACTGCATTTAGAAATTATTGTAATAAAGATAAAATTGCTAAAAAAGTTTTAAGTAGAATTAATTATAAAACAATTGTTGAACCTAAAATGATTCAACAAATTGAAACAATTTTTGGTCCTTTTGTTTTAGCTGCTTCTAATGAATATGGAGATTTAATTTCTTCAAATGAATATAATATATTGAAAGGAGAATTGTAATGGAAGGTAAAATTAGTAAAATTGTTTCAGATATTATAGAAATTCAATTTTCAAAAAATGAAGTTCCTCCAATAGGTTCAATTTTATCAACTAAAAATAATACTATATTTTTAATTCAAACACTTGAAAATGATTCATCTGTTAAAACAATTATTTTGAAAAAAAATGAAAATTTATCAATTGATCTTCCTGTTTTTAATACAGAAAAAACTTTTAAAGCCCCAATTTCTGATTCAGCTAAGGGAAGAATATTTAACATTTTAGGTGAAATAATTGACAATGAACCAATTGATAAAAAAATAGAATATCAAGAAGTTAAAATTAGAAAATTTCAAAATAAAGATCTTTCAGTTTTAAATTTATTTTTAGAAACTGGTATTAAAGCAGTTGATTTTTTTACACCTATTTTTGAAGGCGGGAAAATTGGAATGTTTGGTGGAGCAGGTGTTGGTAAAACACTTATTATTAAAGAATTTATTTCCAATATTAAAAAACTTTCAAAAAATAAAAAAGTTGTTTCTATTTTTGCTGGTGTTGGCGAAAGAACTAGAGAAGGAGAAGAACTTTATAGAGAACTTAAAGATTCTGGATTAATGAATAATTCAATATTATTTTTTTCTCAAATGAATGAACCTCCAGGTTCAAGAATGAATATCATTTTTTTAGCAATCACAACTGCAGAATATTTTAGAGATATTAAAAAAGAAAATGTTTTAATGTTTATAGATAATATTTATCGTTATGTTCAAGCTGGTTCTGAAATTTCTTCATCTCTTGGTAATATTCCTTCTCAATCTGGTTATCAACCTACACTTGTTTCAGAAATTTCAAATGTTCAAGAAAGATTAACAAATTCAGAAGAAAATTCTATTACTTCATTTCAAACAATATTTGTACCAGCAGATGATATTACTGATCCTTCAACAGTTAATATGTTTTCACATTTAGATGGTTATATTATTTTAGAAAGAAAAATTGTTTCTCAAGGAAGATATCCGGCAATGAATCTTTTAAATTCTCACTCAAATAATATTAAAGAAGAAATTATTGGAAAAAGACATTATAATGCTTTAATGGAAACTAAAAAATATCTTCAAAGATATGAAGAACTTGAAGATTTAATTGCTATTTTAGGTATGGAAGGTATTTCAGAAGAAGATATTATTATTGTTGAAAGAACTAGAAAATTAATTAATTTTTTTACTCAAAATATGACTTCTGCTGAAATATTTAACCAAAAAAAAGGTGATCTTGTAAGTATTGAAGACACAATTTTAGGTGTTGAAAGAATTATTAATGGAACATTTGATGCTATTGATCCAATTAATTTTTTGTACATTGGAAATACAGAAGAAATTTATCAAGATTTAAAAGAAAAAAATGACAAAATTTTAGCTGAATCTAAAAAAACATATAAACAAAAAAAACTAGAAGCTAAAAACAAAAAAAAGATGGAAAAACAAAAAAGAAAAGAAGCAAAAAGAAGAAGAAAAATTAATTAAAATTTTAATATATAAAAAAGATCTCTAGAGATCTTTTTTATATTAATTATTTTTTAAGTTTTTATCAAAAAAATTAATCATTTTTTCATACAATTCAAATCGATTTTCTTGATTTTGAAATCCATGACCTTCATCATCTTTAACCATGTATTGAACTTTTTTATTTCTTTTTCTTAAAGAGTCAACAATTTGATCTGATTCTTTTTTGGGAACTCTTGGATCTTTAGCTCCTTGAACAACAAATAAAGGTGTTTCAATTTCATTAACTCTATAATATGGAGAAATTAATTTTGCATTTTTTTTATCATCATAAGGATTTCCCATTCATTTTTCCATAATTGGTCTAAAAGCTTCTCAATATGGAGGAAGACTATCTCAAAATGTAAACATATTTGAAACTCCAACATAATCTACAGCAGCTGAATATAATTTTGGTTCTCTTATAATTCCCATAAGAGTTGCATAACCACCATATGATCCACCATAAATACCAATTTGACCATTTTTAGTATATCCTTTTTTAATTAATCATTTTGTTCCATCAGTTACATCATCTTGACATTTAAGTCCTCATTGTTTTCAACCTTTTATAAAATGTTTTTTTCCATATCCAGTTGAAATTCTAAAATTCATTTGTAAAATTCCATAACCTCTATTTGCAAAAAATTGAATTTCTTTATTAAAATTTCAATAATCTCTAGTTCATGGTCCACCATGAGGATTTACAATAATAGGAATTGGTTTTTTTGTATTTTTTGGAAGTGTTAAATATCCATGAATAATTAAACCATCTCTTGCTTTGTAAGAAATTGGTTTCATATCAACCATATGTTCAAATCATTTATAATTTTCAGTTAATTTAATAATTTCATTTTTTTTAACATCAAATAAATATTCATCTATTGGTTTTTTATCTGAATAAGTATCAATAAGAATAAGTTCTTTATTTGAACCTAAAACATAAGAACAAGAAATAATTGATTTTTTTTCATTTGGAAATTTTTCTATTAATTTATTTTTTACTATTTTCATTTCTTTTTCAAGTTTTTTATCAAAGTAATGAATCTCATGTTTTTCTTGCATATAAATAGCTTTTTCAAGTTTTTTAGTTTTATAATTTTGAATTATATTTTGAATATCAACTATTTTACTTTCAAATAAACAATTTGAAATAATATTTGCATTTGTATCAGTTTTGAATAAACCAATTTTGTCTCTATCAATATTTGATAAAACATATAGTTCTTTTTTATCGTTAGAAGTATAATCAATTATTTCAAATGAATCAGAAGATTTAATTTTTTTAATTTCTTTTCCATTTTTTATAATCAAAATGTAACCTTTATCAATTTTTGAAATATATTTTGATTTAAGAGTTTTTTCATCCAAAATAATTGCTGTTTCACCTTTATCAAATTCTTCAACTTTTTCTCATTTTTTTAATTTTATATCATATAAATAACTATTTGATTTTTGGGCATTTTCACCATTATGAAGAATATAAATTTTATTTTTATGTTTTTTAATATTTTTAATATAAACTTCTTTATTTAATGAATTAGTGCTAAAAACCTTTAAATTTTCTTGGGGTGTAATATCTTCAACTTTTAATGTTTTAAGATCAACTATTCAAACATGATAATTTTCATCTCCATTATTATCTTGCAAGTAATATATATAATCATTATTTTTTCAACTATAAGAATTAATATTTCTTTTTTGTTGTTTTGTAATTATTTTTATTTTTTTTGTTTCAAGATCCATAATATATATATTTGTTCTTTTTTTATAACTATCTAAAAAAGCAATTTTCTTTCTATCAGGTGATATTTGAAAATTTCTTTTAGTAGGATTTTTAAAAAATTCTTTAATTTCAATTTTTTTCATTTTATTTTTCTTTTACTTTTGCTTCAACTGGTTCATCTTTATTTGGATCATTTTTTTGATTTTGTTGAGCTTGTTGAGCTTGTTGGTTTTGTTGAGCTTGAGCAAAAGCTTGAGTCATTTTTTCAATTTCATCTAATTTTGTTTTTAAAGTTTTAATATCTTTTTTTTCTAAAAGATCTTTAAGTTCTTTAATTTGTTTTTCTGTTTCTTCTTTTTGTTTTTTATCAACTTTATCTTTTTGTTCATTAAGACCTTTTTCAAGTTGGTTGATTAATGTTTCAGTTCTAACAATAATTTCGACTTCTTCTTTTTTCTTTGCATCACTTTCTTTATTTGCTCCTGCTTCTTTTATCATTTTTTGAATTTCTTCTTCAGTTAAAGAAGTATTATTTTCAATTGTAATAGTATTTTCTTTATTTGTTTTTTTATCTTTTGCTTTTACTTTTAAAATACCATTAGCATCAATTGAAAATGAAACTTCAATTTGGGGAATTCCTTTTGGTGCAGCTTCAATTCCTCCTAAATTAAATCTTCCTAATGAAGTATTATCTAATGCCATTGATCTTTCACCTTGAAGAACATTGATTGTAACTTCTGGTTGATTATCAGCTGCTGTTGAAAACACTTGACTTTTTGTAGTAGGAATTGTTGTGTTTCGAGGAATTAAAGATGTTGAAATACCACCCATTGTTTCAATTCCAAGTGTTAATGGAGTAACATCTAATAATAAAACATCATCAATATCTCCAACTAAAACTCCACCCTGAATAGCTGCTCCTAAAGCAACAACTTCATCAGGATTAATCGATTTATTTGTTTTTTTACTCATTGTAGATTCAACCATTGATTGAATGGCTGGCATTCTTGTTGAACCACCAACTAATAAAACTTCATTTATATCTGAAGTTGAAAGTTTAGCTTCTTTTAAAGCATCATCAATTGGACCTCTTGTTCTATCAAGTAAATCTGAAGTCATTTTTTCAAATTCACTTCTTTTTAATTGATATTCAACATTTAATGGACCATTATCTGTCATTGTCAAAAATGGAAGAGTAATTGTTGTTGACATTTGACCTGAAAGTTCAATTTTTGCTTTTTCTGCAGCATCTTTTAATCTTTGAATAGCCATTTTGTTATTTTTTAAATCAACAAAATGTTCATCTTTAATTTTTGTTTTAAGTCATGAAACAATTCTTTCATCTCAATCATCTCCACCTAGTTTATTATCTCCCGATGTTGATAAAACTTCAAATGTTCCATCAGCTAAATCAAGAATAGAAACATCAAATGTTCCTCCACCTAGATCATAAACTAATATTTTTTCTTCTTTTTCTTTTTTATCTATACCATATGCAAGAGCAGCAGCAGTAGGTTCATTTATAATTCTTTCTACTTTTAAAGATGCAATTTTACCTGCATTTTTAGTTGCTTCACGTTCTGCATTGTTAAAATAAGCAGGAACTGTAATAACTGCTTTTGATATTTTTTGTCCCACTTTTTTTTCTGCATATTCTTTTAAGTGTCCAAGAATAATTGCAGAAATTTCTTCTGGTGAATAATCTTTACCATTTGTATTTACTTTTTCATTAGTTCCCATTAATCTTTTAATAGAACTAATAGTGTTTTCATTTGTTTCCATTTGTCTTTTGGCAGCTTCACCAACAATAATTTCATTATTTTTAAATGAAACTACTGATGGAGTTGTTCTTTTTCCGTTTGAATTTTCAAGAACTATTGGTTTTCCATCTTTAACAATTGAAACAACTGAATTTGTTGTACCAAGATCTATACCTAAAATAATTTCTTTAGCCATAATTTTTCTCCTTTATATTTTTTTCTTTTTTTTGTTAATTTTTTTTGTTTTTTATTTTTACAAAATTATTATAACAAAAAATTAGCACTCTATAACCATGAGTGCTAATTTTTTTTATTTATATGTTTCAACAATTGCTACTTTAAAGACTCTATCATGGAGTTTAAAGCCTTTTTTATTGACTTTAGAAATTGTATTTTTTTTTCCTTTTTTTTCTGAAAAATTTAAAATTTGATGTTCTTTTGGATTAAATTCACTACCAATTTTTGGTTCAATTAATGAAACTCCAAATTTTTGAAGTTCTTGATAAATTTGATTAATTAACATTTCAAAACCTTTAACATAAGCAGCAACATTTTTATCATTTTTACCAACTTTAACTGCTAATTCAATATTAAGAATTGGTTCAATAATTTCTTCAAGTAATTTTTGAGCACCATATTTTTTAATATCTTCTTTGTCTTTTTGAAGTTTATTTTCAAGTTCTTTTTTAATTTTATTAATTTGATTTTGAGCTTTACTTTGAAATGTTTTTGCTAATATTTGAAACTCAATGAGATTTTTTTGATTTTCTTTTTCAATATTATTTTTTTGTTCTCTAACTTTTAATATTTCTTTTTTAAGTTTTTCATATTCTTTTTTATAATTAATTTTAATAGTTTTTTTTAATTTGTTTTTTTTAGTTTTAATATTTTTAATATTATTTTTTTTAATATTTTTAGTTTTTTTATTAGTATTAATATTTTTTGTATTTTTATTAGTCATTATTTCTCCTTTTGAATTTTAAAGAATTTTTCTAGTATTGAAATGGCTTGTTTTGCTTTTGCATAATCTATTCTATTAGAACCAATAATTGAAATTTCTTTAGTTTCATTTTTAATTTTAATTTTTTTAGAAATTAAAGAAGTATTATTTGGTCTAATGTCAATTTTTAAATTGTTATCTTCATCAGCATTTTTTTCAATAGATTCTCAAACTGATTTATTTTCAATTAAATGAATTATTTTTGCAATTTCTTCTCTTTTAATGTCTTTGTGTTTAATTAGTTCTGTGTTTCCATAAACTTTATTTTTATTTTTGAAATGAAAATCAAATATTTTTAAAACAAATGTTTTAATAAGTTCTTCATAATTTTTAACAATTTCTGAAAGAATTGGTGTTAATGCTTCTACTTTGGTTGATAAATTAACAAGTTTAGTATCAACAAGTCTTTCTTTAAAAATTCGAACTGCAATTCTTACATCATTTATTTTTACTTGATCATTGAATTCAATTAGTTTTGAATGAACTTCACCTGAAGAAGTAACAATTACAATTGTGCCCATATTTTCATTTATTGGAGTTAATTGAATTGATTTCATAACTTCATTTTTTTTAGATGTAGAAGTAACAAGTGTAAAATTTGTAATTTCAGAAATAACACTTACTGCTTTATCAAGAGTTTGATCTATTGAAAAACTTCTTTTTTTAAAAATTTCTTTTAATTTAAAAGATAAATCATTATTTTTAGCATCTGCTTGATATCTAGCATAATATTTATAACCTTTAATCGAAGGAATTCTTCCACTTGAAGTGTGTGCTTTTTCAAGCATGCCTTCTTTTTCTAAAGAATTTAATTCATTTCTTATGGTTGCAGGAGAAAGATTTAAATTATATTTTTGAACTAAATAATTTGAACTTATTGGATCTCCTATTTCTATATAAAACTCAACAACTTTTTTTAAAATTTCTTTTTGTCTTTTTGTCATATAGCAAAATTATAGCAAAATTATTGGATCATTATAGCACTCAACACCTTGAAGTGATAATTTTTAATTATTTTTTGAAATTAATATAATTATTTATTATTTTTATTTAGAATATCAATTAAGTTTGAAAATAAAGAAATTACTGTCATAGGACCAACACCACCTGGAACAGGAGAAATAGCTGAAGGTTTTTTGCCAACAGATTTTCTATCAACATCACCAACAATTTTTTTATTAGTTAAAACATTAATTCCAACATCAATTATGACAACATTTTTTTTAATATTTTGATTTTTAATTAAATTTTTTTGTCCAGCTGCTACAATTAGAATATCTGCTTTTTCTGAACCAATAAGACCTGTTAATTTATCATGAACTTTAACATTTGCTCCATTTTTTAAACATAGTTCAGCTATTGGTTTACCAACTAAATAAGATTTTCCAACTACTGAAACTTTTTTATTTTTAAGATTAATTTTATAATAAAAAAGTAAATCCATAACTCCACGAGCTGTTGCTGGTGTAATTAAATTATTTTTTGGATTAAGTCCATCAACATCTTTTTCTAAAGGAATTGCATTTAAAATTTTTTTAGTATTATATTTTTTAGGAAGTGGAAGTTGAACAATAAGTCCATCAACATTTTTGGCATTTTTTTTAATTTTATTAATTAATTTTTCTTCATCAATGTTTTTAGAATATTTTAATTTTATAGCTTCTATATTAATTTGAAAAGCTTTTTTCATTTTAAAATTAATATATTTTTTAGAAGCTTTATTTTCTCCAACTTGAATAATTAAAAGTTTTGGTTTTAAATTATTTTTTTTTATTTTTTCTTTTAATTTTTTTTCAATTATAGAAGCAACTTTAATTCCATTTAGAATTTTCATAAATTAATTATATATTTATTAATAAAACAATTTAATTATTAGTTTATATTTAATTTTTTAAATTAATTATATTTTTTTATTTTTTTTATTATGAATAAAATCATCTTTTATTAAATCTAAATTTTTATATTGATCTAAAAAATCTTTATATCAAACTAATTTGTCTTTCTTTTTATTAATAATTTTTTTTGCATTTTTTCTATCTTTTTTAGAGTATCAAACAAATATTAATTTTTTACATTTTTTAGAAGCTATTTGGATTAAGTGTTCATCAAAAATAGGATTTATCCCATATATAACTATTACATCACTTTTAATTATTATTTTTTCATAAGATTCATAATTTTCAATTTTAAATGGTCTAGTTTTTAAAGTTTTATAACCTAAATTTTTACTTATTTTACTTATTTCTTCATATTGTTTTAATTCATTTTTTTCTTCTTTAGAACCAATATATTTTTTTAAATTATCAATATTTTTTATTTGTCCAATTCCATATTTATTTGAAAGGTGAACATATTCTAATTCTTGAAAAAATCTACTTCAATTTTCTACTCATATATCACATGCCATTTTATTTTTAATAGTTTTAACTTCATGTTTTCTAATTCCATCTTCTTCATAAAAAGAACCATGCAAAAATTTAATTTCATTTTTATTTAAAAAAAATGGAGCAACATAATTTGTTGTAATTTTATATTCAAAAAAATTAATTAAATTAATAATTTTTTGAGATGTAGAATTTTTACTAAAAATTTTAAATTCTTTTATAAGTCATGAATTTAATACTGATTTAATAATATCTTGTAATCTAAAATGAAAATTTGGTTTTAAAGTATTATCAAAATTTTTAAATTCATCTGGTTTTGTGTAAAGAATATCAAATTTTCATTTATTTTTAAATGCTATTTTATTAAATTTAAGTACATATTGAATAAATTCTTCAATTCCATCAAGACCTTGACATTTTTGATGAATTTGTTTGATTAATTCACATATTTCTTTGTAGATATAATCATTAATATCTATTATTTTTTTATTTAATAATTTATCATTTATTCCATTTCCAAAAATGATATAATTTTTTTTATTCATAAAATAATTTTATTAAATAATATTTTAAATTGTATTAAAATTTAAAATAAATAATTTATAAATATTATATTAAAGAATTAAATTAATAAAATAATGGAGGTTTATATATGAAATTTAAAAATTTTGATGAATTAAAAATTGATGATAAAAATTCTACTGAATATTCTGTTTATATTGAAAAAAATAAAAAAATAAAAAAAATTGAAATACCATTTTATAATGGGGATATTTGAGACACTAATCAATCTCATCAAAAAATTAAAGATGGATCAAAAACAAAAAAATTTAAAACATTTTTAGAATTAATTAAATATTTTGATAAAGAAATTGATAATAATAAAATTTTTATTTATGATGAAAAAACAACAAATTTAAAATATTGTATTAATGATATAATAGAATATTTAATTATCATAAATCATTATGATAATATTGAAAATAAAATAGAATATTTAAAAAATGTTTTATTTGATAATTCAATTGTTTTGAGTGATTCTGATTTATTTAATATGTTTAAAAGTCAAGGATTACAAGGAAAAAACAATGATTTTCAAAATGGTTTTAAAAAAGCATTTCAAAATTTAACTACTATAAATTTAGAAAATGAATCTGAAATAGAAGGATTTAAATATGGTTTAGATAAAGTTGGTAAAAGATTTGAACCAAAAGCATATGAAGAATTAGAAGTAATTAGAGAAAAATATCTAATTAGTTATGAAAAAAATGAATTTGAAATAAAAAATCTTAAAAATTGAAAAACTAAATTAAAAAATGATTTAAATAAAACAAGTAAAAAAAATACTATAGAAACTCAAAAAAATATAAATGATCTTCTTAATCAAAAACAAAAATTAATGTTATCTGGTCCATTAAAAATGTGATATGACAGACTTAGTGAATATGAAGGTGGAATATATTTAAAAAAAATGAATAAAGATTTTAGATTTATTCATATTCCTTTTAAAGAAACAAAAAAAGGTGGAGATCATATAATAAAAAAATACAATGTTGATAAAAACATTGATAATATTGAAGAAAATATAAAAAACAATAGTAAAAAAGGAAAAATAAAAAATTCATTTTTTTGAATGATATCAGTTGCAATGATAGGTTTAATTTTGATAATTTTTGCAATGTCTTTACCAATTATAATATTTAAAAATGAATTATGAGATGATAATAAAAAATTAGTAATTTTTATTTCTTTAACTGGATCTTTTGTATTATTTATATACGGTTATATTTTAAAAATGTTGGTAAAAAATTGATTATCCACAATACATATATCAGAAGAAATTAGAGAAAGAATATCTTTAACTCAATTTTATTTAACTTTAATTGATGAAAAAAGCATGGATAAAAACCAAATGAATTTTGCTTTAATAGAAATTTTTAAAAGAATAAATACCGGTCTTTTAAAAGAAGAAACAAATAATAATATTAATGAAATGATGAACTTTTTCAAAAGTAAGTAAAAAAACATTATAAATAATATTTTAAAATATAAATTTTTAAAAAAGAAAAAAATATTTATGAAATTTAAAAAATATATTTTAAATGCTATATTTGATTATGCCATGTTTAAAGTAGGTTGAGATTTAAATAAAGAATATGAGGAATTTTTTAATGATGAAAAAAATGAAAAAATTATTTTAGATAATTATTTAATTATTCCCAATATTTATAAAGATATTATTAAAAACAAAAAGATTGATTTATTAAGAAAAATAGATTCACCTGAAATATTAGAACCTTTAATTCAATATCCAATAGATTTTAAATTTTCACTTTCTTCAATTAAAGAAAAGACAATGATTATTTATCATCAAAATGGGTTAGATTTTCAAATGGTTAGAAGAGATTTATCTAATATAAAAACCAAAATATTTGAAATTTTAGTAAAAAAAATTTATGAAATTAAAATTGATATTAAAGAAAATGAAAATCCATTATTAGAAAAATTTAAAGATAAATATCAAGTTGCAATTGATTTATTTAATAAAGAAGAATATAAAAAAGCACTTTTTCATGCAAGAGATGTGTTTCAAAAAGATTTGGAAGAAAATTTTAAAATGAGTATTAAATCTTTTGAAAATAGTAAAAATAATAGTATAGAATTTTATTTTAATAACATTATTCAAAATATAACTGATTTAAGAAATAAACATTTTAAAATTATTGATCCAAATTTAAAAATAAAAAATATTAAAACATTTACTAAATTATCAATAGAACAACTTATAAATATTAGAAACTTTATAGAAATGTCAAAATAAATAAATAACAAAAATGTAAAAAAATTACAAAATTACATTATATTTTTTATATAATATTTACAATAAGATAAATTTTAGGAGAAAAGAAAAAAATGATTAAATATATAAAAATAAAAAATATGATAAGTAACAATAAAGAAGTTATTATTAACTTTAACTCTAAATATAATAAAGATTATAAAGATGATTTTTTTAATTATTCAATTAAAAAAAAGGACAATAGAACTAAAAATCCAAATGCTACTTTAAAAATTATGGGAATAATCGGAAGAAATTCTGCTTATAAAACTTCGACTTTATCTTCAATAGATAAAATTTTAAATTTTATTTTAAATTTTGAAAAAAATTTAACAAATTATGCATTTAAAGAAATCAATGTTCATAAAGCTTTTGAATGATATTATCAAACAACTGGAAAAACTCCATTTAATGTTGAGATTAATCAAATTTTAGAAAAATATTGAAAACATATAAATAAAAATATTTTTGATATGAAAGATGAATATATAAAAGATTTTTACAAAAAAAATTGTTTTAATAAAAATGAAAAAATTTCTTTTGAAATTCAATTTAACAAAAAAAATTTAAATCTTAAAGTTGATATGAATAATCAAAATAACAATTTTTTTTATAACATTATGTTGAATGATGAAAAATATGATTTTTTAAATTCAAAAAAATTAAATTGATTTAATTATGATTTTTTTTCTTTAACTTTATTAAACAAAAACCCTTTTTCTTTTGATAAAAATATTGGATTTCATTTAGATTTATCATTAGAATATTTGTATAATCAAAAATTTAAAAAGAAAAAAGAAAAATTATTATTATTTTTACAAAAATTAGATTCTTCAATAATTGATATTAAAATAAAAATAAAAAATGATTCATTTAGAATATTAAAAATAACAAGAGAATATGATGATATTGTTGAAGATATAGCAATTAAAAATCTTTCAACAGGAACAAAAATTTTTATAATTTATTTACATAATATTTTAAAAAATGATTTTATAATTTTTGATGACATTAAAAATTCATTACATTTAAAATTAATTGAATTATTGTTTGATATTGCAAAACAAAATAATAAACAAGTTATTTTTTCAACACATAGTCCATTTTTAGTTAATAATTTATTGAATAAATTTCAATTATATATATATGAAATAACAAATAATCAATTAACAATTAATTTAGCTAATAAACTTTTTAGAGAAAAAGAAAGTATTTCTAAAAAATATTTATCTGATTTAGTTTCCCAACCAAATGATTCTGATTTAGATTTTATAAGAATGGAATTATATTAATTTTGAATGTTTTAATAATTATATATTTAGAAGGAGATCTTAAAACCCCTTGTAAACAAGAAAAATCTTTCTGAGAGGATGGTCCAAGTAAAAGAATTTGAGATAAAGTTTTTAAACATTATAATTTTCAATATTTTTCAACTATATTACTTCCAAAAAGAATTTCTAGTGATAAAGATTTGAAAAATTTTCAAAAAATTATAGATGAAAAAATTTCAAGAATTTATAAAAAAAATGATTTAAAAAAAATAGATTTTTTAAAAATTTTAATAACTGGTGATCATGATGAAAAAAAAGACAAAATTTTAAAAGAAAGAGAAAATTTAGCAAGTAAATTAAATATTTTTTTAGAAAATAGAAAAGAAAAAAAGAATATAGAAATAATTTTAGAGAGAAATAAAAATTTTAAATTAGAATCTTTAATTAGCATTGTGATAGGGAAAAAAATAAATAAAAAAATATTAAAAACTAATTATAAAAATAAATTTCCAAATATTTTAGAACTTTTTTATCCAAATAAAGAAAATGAAATAGTTGAAAAAATTATTAATAATATAAATAAATCTAATCATTTATTATTTAAAGAAATAAAAAACAAAAATTAATGTTAAAATTTTAAAAAATATTTAATTTAATAT